>DAOUSN010000022.1 GCA_030627205.1 Methylococcaceae bacterium | reverse complement strand
TCATAGAGAGTTTAGAGAGTTATGTGAGATATTTGTTGTTTACACTATAACGCTTTTGTTCTATGGAGGCACTCTCTACAATTGAAGTTTTTTATGTAAAGTGTCAACTGGGAAATGAAAGATGCCGATAATAAACTGTCGCCAAAAAAACCGAAACCTGCAAATAAATCTGCTAATACGACTTCTACGGTAATAACACCAGAAAATAATGATCAATACGCCTTCCCTAGAGATACCCGAAACTATTCGTAATTTGTCGCATGAGCGTTCAGAGATTGAACATGATACCGTATTAACTAATACTCAAATTCCTATAAACATGCCACCACCTCGTCCTAGGGAGTTAGATAATCATCAAGAAGTAAAAAAACC
The DNA here is from genome assembly GCA_030627205.1 of Methylococcaceae bacterium. Taxonomy (GTDB): domain Bacteria; phylum Pseudomonadota; class Gammaproteobacteria; order Methylococcales; family Methylomonadaceae; genus WTBX01. Next base: position 41,390 of record DAOUSN010000022.1, on the reverse strand, counting down.
CTTAATAAACTCGGTAACCCCTATCAATATAACGATTGAAAATGTTTTAAATAGCACCATTGCAAGGGAAGATTTACCTCCGCCTGAACCTGCACCCATAAATCAACCTGCTCCGATAGCATCGATAAATGAACTTGCACCAATAAATTAACTTGTGCCTGCTCCGACAAATCAGCCTAGACCAACTAAAAACCTCTTGTGTCTGGTCTTTAAATTTTTGTGATTTATTATTGCACTATTTATAGAATATTTAATTTTGAAATTATAGGTGCGGAATGTAGGTTAGTCATAAACATAAAACAATATCTTTACTAAATTTATAAATAAATTTGTGAAATAAAATAGTTTACGCTGGTAGAATATTAGATTTTTAAATTTAAAAAATATTCTATGAAGGAGTGTAATAACTAATTAAATTTAGCTTTATCACTTGTAGCGTAAAATCCCGCCGTTCAGGGCGGGTATGTAAGTGGATAATTTGGAATGAGGAATGTAGTTTATAAAGTTTATATTCTAAAGTTATTTATGGTTTCCACATAATATTTTAAAATTTTCAACGATTACTCCAAATTTTTTAAGGGAAGATTAAAAAAATGGCATTATATGTTTATAAATTCGGCGGCACTTCGGTAGGCACTGTAGAAAAAATCCAAAAAGTTGCTGATAAAGTAAAGCTTGCTCATGACCAAGGGCATCAACTTGTGGTCGTCGTATCAGCAATGAGTGGTGAAACTAATCGCTTAGTTGATTTAGCAAAGCAAATGCAGGCTCATTCTAATGAACGTGAAATGGATGTGCTGTTATCAACAGGTGAGCAAGTCACAATCGCGTTATTAACAATGGCATTGTTAGAAAGAGGATGTCTTGCTCGCTCTTATACGGGCCGACAAGTTCCTATTATTACTGATAATAGTTTCACTAAAGCACGAATTTTAACGGTTGATGATAAACGGTTAAAAGTAGATTTAGAGCAAGGAAGAGTTGCAGTTGTTGCAGGTTTTCAAGGGGTGACAGAATATGGTTGTACAACGACATTAGGGCGTGGCGGTTCTGACACTACCGCTGTAGCTATTGCGGCAGCCTTAAAAGCTGATGAATGTCATATTTATACTGATGTTGACGGTGTTTATACGACTGACCCGCGTATTGAGCCTAAAGCGCGGCGATTAGATAAAATTACGTTTGAAGAAATGTTAGAAATGGCTAGTCTTGGTTCTAAAGTTTTACAAATTCGTTCTGTTGAATTTGCAGGTAAATACAATGTTGCTTTACGAGTATTACCATCGTTTGAAGAAGGCAGTGGAACACTTATTACTTATGATGAGGAAATAGATATGGAGAAAGCCTTAATTTCAGGTATTGCTTTTAATCGTGATGAAGCAAAATTAACGATTACAGGTGTTCCAGATTTACCAGGAGTAGCCTCAAAAATTCTGACACCGATTGCGGATAAAAATATCGAAGTTGATATGATTATTCAAAATGTTGCCTCGAATAGAAATACTGATTTTACCTTTACTGTTCACCGTAATGATTATGATGAAGCCTTTGCTATATTACAAAATACCTGTGATGAATTAGGCGCAGAAGAAGTAAGGGGGGATGATAAAATTGTTAAAGTATCTATTGTAGGTGTTGGGATGCGCTCTCATGCAGGTATTGCGAGTACGATGTTTAAAGCCTTAGCTGATGAAAGTATTAATATCGAATTAATTTCTACTTCAGAAATTAAAATATCAGTGGTGGTTTATGAAAAATATTTAGAACTTGCTGTAAGAACGTTACATGCCGCTTTTAAGCTTGATGAAGCAAGCGTCTAATATTTATGTAAAGTTTTATTTTTAAAAAAATACTGATATAATATAGAACTTAATTGGAGACTGTTTTAAAACAGTAGATTTTATATAGAAAGTAGGGAGATATTTTATGCTAATCTTAACTCGCCGTGTTGGAGAAACTTTAATGATTGGTGATGATGTTACTGTCACTGTTCTTGGCGTAAAAGGAAATCAGGTTCGCATTGGTGTTAACGCACCAAAAGAAATTTCTGTTCATCGAGAGGAAATCTACGAAAGAATAAAAAAAGAACAAGCTGAATCTTCTGGATTAACAGGTTTAGAAGGCTAAGGAACAAATGGAGAGATGGCCGAGCGGCTGAAGGCGCTCCCCTGCTAAGGGAGTATGGGTTTTATCGCCCATCGAGGGTTCGAATCCCTCTCTCTTCGCCACATTAATAAATTATTTTAAATTGATTTAAAAATATGTTGACAAAATAAAGTGTAGGATGGATAATGCACGGCTCAATGTAATGCGCCTGTAGCTCAGCTGGATAGAGTACTCGGCTACGAACCGAGCGGTCGGGAGTTCGAATCTCTCCAGGCGCGCCATTAATATTGAAAATGATTTATTCCTCTGTAGCTCAGTTGGTAGAGCAATTGACTGTTAATCAATGGGTCACAGGTTCGAGCCCTGTCGGAGGAGCCAATTATAAAAGCTTTGAAATTTATATTTCAAGGCTTTTTTTATGCCTATAAGGTTTTTAATTAGAGGAAATCACCTTGGAAAATATACTTCGTCTTAGTTTTGCAATAGGTATTTTTCTTATCATGATTATATGGGAATTTTTAAATCCCAGGCGATCATTAACCATAGAAAGAAAACAGAGGTGGTTAATTAATTTAGGGCTTGCTGTTAACAACCTATTATTAGTTCGTTTTAGCGTTGGTGCAATTGCCTATTTAAGTGCTGATTATGCACAAGAAGAGGGTTTAGGTTTATTAAATTTATTTAATCTCACTGAAACCTTAGCCATTATAATTAGTCTATTAGTCTTAGATTTTGCTATTTATTGCCAGCATATTATGTCTCATAAATGGCTTTGGTTATGGCGTTTACATCAAGTTCATCATAGTGATATTGAAATTGATGTAACCACGGCTGTGCGCTTTCATCCATTAGAAATAATATTATCACTTTTTTATAAAAGTTTGTGGATTTTATTATTAGGAATTAATCCTATTGCGGTGATAGTTTTTGAAATTATTTTAAATGGTGCAGCTACCTTTAATCATAGTAATATTAATATTTCCTCTACTTTTGATAAAGCTTTACGCTGGTTAATTATCACCCCAGATATGCACCGGATTCATCATTCTACAATTAAAAGTGAAATGGATAGTAATTATGGCTTTTCCATTTCATTATGGGATAGAGCTTTCAAAACCTACACAGAAAATCCTGAAGACTCACAATTAACAATGACAATTGGTCTTAAAGAGCTGCGTATCCCCGAACAACTTGTTTTGATTAAATTATTAAGTTTACCTTTTAAGCGTTTTAAATAGGTCAGGAAAATGCAACAAACAATAGGTTGGGATATAGGTGGAGCGCATGTAAAAGCGGCTCTAGTTGATAGTAAAGGCGTTATTATTAATGTTTATTTAGAAGCCTGTCCTTTATGGAAAGGTGTTGATTATTTACATCAAGCTATTGGTGATATTTTGTTAACATTACCTGTTTTCAACTATAAACATACGATGACAATGACTGGTGAATTAGTTGATTTATTTGATTCCCGTGATGAAGGTGTCGAACAAATTATACGGTCAATGCAAATTAGTATTGGTCAGCAAGAATTATTAATTTATATTGGACAGCAAGGGTTTATAAATGCCGAATTGGTTAAAAAGCAACACTATAGTTTAATTGCCTCTGCAAACTGGATTGCTAGTGGCTCGTGGGTTGCTAAATCAGCTCATAACGCACTTTTTGTTGATATAGGTAGCACAACAACAGATATTTTATTATGTCAAAATAAGAAAATTAACGTCCAAGGTTTCAGTGATTATAAACGGTTGCAATCACAGACATTAGTTTATACAGGCATTATTAGGACAGCAGTGATGGCATTGACTCGAACGGCTGTTTTTAAAGGTCAGTCAATTGGTTTAATGGCAGAATACTTTGCAACTATGGCGGATGTTTACCGGTTAACTGGTGAATTGAAGGAGGTGCATGATAAAATGGATACTGCTGATGGAAAAGAAAAAACACAGCTTGCCAGCGCAAAACGATTATCAAGAATGATAGGTTATGAATTTGAAGAAACTGACTTAGAATTATGGAAACAGTTTGCAGGTACACTAAAGATACAACAAAAACAACAAATTAAAATAGCTTGCCAACGACAATTAAGCCGGATAGCTTTAAAAGAAAATACTTATATTGTTGGTGCAGGAATAGGACATTTTTTAATTAAACAAATTGCCATAGATTTAGCATTACCTTATAAAGATTTTAGTGAGTTATTTATCACGACAATTACTAATTCAAATATTAGTCTTACTGATTGCGCCCCTGCGGTTGCGGTTGCTTGTTTAAGTTTAAAGTAAGCGTTAATGTAATAAATATTAGGGATATTTTTGTCAGTCAGATGAAGTGGATGCCTCTTAATAGATGATAGCAATGTCCAATGTTTTTCTAAAGTGGTTGAGCAAAAATGTCAGAATCGGTACAATTTTTATTTATTTTAGATGAGAAGGTTACAATGAAAATTGCCAAACAATTAACGGGAGTAACTGTGGAAGAGCTGGGAGGTTTCTAGTATGGTTGCTGTAAACATTGAAGATACTGTAGAGCTGGTGAAAAACTAATGGATAAAGATACCTTAAGAATTGTTATATTTATAATTGGATTATTAGTAGTGGCAGGCATGATTGCTTGGAGTTTTTTTCAACACCAAAAAGATCAACGTGAATTTGAGGACTATGATACGAAAGAATCTGATGGGGATTCAACTAGCAAAGAGAGTTATAATTTTAATAAGATTTCATCAGTATTTAAAAAAGCAACTGAAAGAATAATTGAACCACAGACAAATAAAAATGACCGCATTAGTGCGGATATAAGTGAGCCATCATTGCTGCCTAATTTAATTCAACTATCAATTGTTTCACCTACTGAAGGCGGTTTTGGTGGCGAGGATATTTTTGATGTTTTAAATGGGGTTGGTTTAGAATATGGTAATTTGCAAATTTTTGAACGGTTGGATTCTAATCGGTTAGTTGATTTTGCAGTTGCAAATATAGTTAATCCAGGTATATTTCCTAAAACTGATCTGACTGATTTTTCTTGTCCTGGTTTATCTTTCTTTATGCAGCCAAGAAAAGTGGATCATCCTAGTGAAGTTTTTGAGGATTTTGTTAGAACCTTTAACTTTGTTGCGCTAAAATTAGGGGGTGACATGATAGATAATCAGCGTCAACCATTAACAGATGAAAGCCTACAACAAATTCGCCAAACCTTATAATGCTATCTCATTATTTTGTAGATATTGAATTATGACTAAAAATATCCTCGCTAGATTTAACATGTTATCAGAAATGAAGTCTTACAAAAATCATAAAAAACTTGCATAGTGATAATAGCTAATGTATCATTGTCAATTCTTTAGAGTTTATGAATTAGGTCAGTGGCTCAATTGGTAGAGCAGCGGTCTCCAAAACCGCAGGTTGCGGGTTCGAGTCCCTCCTGGCCTGCCATTCATATACTCAGTCAATAAGTTTATCTATTTCCGAAAACTATCTAAATAAATTAAATGAGTACACAGGCAGCAACAGAAGAAACAACACAAGTCTTTGATGTTGTTAAGCAAGTTATCTCTATCCTTTTCGTGGTTGCAGCGGTAACCGCTTTTTATTATTTTTCTGAGATATTATTGCTGTATAGAGTTTTAGGACTAGTTACTATTGTTATTTTAGCAATGGCGTTACTTCTTACTACGGGGTTAGGTCGTAATACTTGGGCTTTTATGTTGGAAGCTAAACAGGAAGTGAGAAAAGTGGTTTGGCCTACACGTGAAGAAACTATTCGAACTACTTTATTAGTTTTTGGAATGGTTTTTATTGTGGGATTGGTTTTATGGTTACTTGATATGTTTCTTTTTTGGGGAATTCGTCTCTTGACAGGGCAGGGGTAAATAATGGCTTTACGCTGGTATGTAGTTCACGCTTACTCTAATTTTGAGGGTAAGGTTAAAGAAGCTTTAGAAGAGCGTGTAGAACGTGAAGGATTGCAAGAATATTTTGGTAAAATCTTGGTTCCGACTGAAGAAGTCGTAGAAATGAGGATGGGGCAACAACGTAAGAGTGATCGTAAGTTTTTTCCAGGTTATGTTTTAGTGCAAATGGAATTAACTGATGAAACATGGCATTTGGTTAAAGATGTTCCTAGAGTTTTGGGTTTCATTGGTGGAACATCTGATAGACCCGCGCCTATTTCAGATAAAGAAGCAAATTTAATTTTGAGTCGAGTGGAAGATGGTGTAAATAAACCGAGACCAAAAGTATTATTTGAAGTTGGTGAAGTGGTTAGAATCGTTGATGGGCCGTTTAAAGATTTTAATGGTAACATTGAAGATGTTAATTATGAGAAAAGTAAGTTAAAAGTTTCAGTGTTAATTTTTGGGCGGACAACACCTGTTGAGCTAGAGTTTTCACAGGTTGAAAAAGCTTAGTTTTTGAATGGATATAATTAGGAATCTCTATCTTTTATGGGGTGGGGATTTTTGTATGTTTGGGGAGCTGATAAAGCGTTTGCACCCGTTTTGGAGTAAATAATGGCGAAAAAAATACAAGCTTATATTAAATTACAAGTTAAAGCTGGTGAGGCAAATCCTAGTCCTCCAGTAGGGCCTGCATTAGGTCAGCATGGAGTTAATATTATGGAGTTTTGCAAAGCATTTAATGCTAAAACCCAAGAAATTGAAAAAGGAATGCCTATTCCTGTAGTGATAACGGTTTATGCTGATAGAAGCTTTACTTTTGTTACTAAAACCCCTCCAGCTTCTGTTTTATTGATGAAAGTAGCAGGACTTAAAAAAGGCAGTGGTACACCTAATACAGTGAAAGTAGGTACGGTGACACGTGAACAACTAGAAGAAATTGCAAAAACTAAAATGGAAGATCTTAATGCGGCAGATATGGACGCGGCAGTAAAAATTATTGCAGGCAGTGCGCGAAGCATGGGTCTTAATGTGGAGGGAATCTAATGGCAATGTCTAAAAAAGCAAAATTAATTAAAGAAAAAATTGATGTTACTAAATTGTATGCAGTGACAGAGGCCGTTGCGGTATTGAAAGAATTTACATCGACTAAATTTAATGAAGCGATTGATATTAGTGTGAATTTAGGGATTGATGCTAGAAAGTCTGATCAAAATGTTCGTGGAGCGACGGTATTACCTAATGGAACAGGTAAGACAGTCAGAGTTGCTGTTTTTACTCAAGGTCCTAATGCTGATGCAGCTAAAGAAGCTGGTGCTGATATTGTTGGTATGGATGATTTAGCGGCTCAAATTAAAAAAGGTGAAATGAATTTTGATGTAGTTATTGCATCACCTGATGCAATGCGGGTTGTTGGTCAATTGGGACAGATTCTAGGACCTCGTGGGTTAATGCCTAATCCTAAGGTTGGAACGGTTACCCCCGATGTAGCAACAGCGGTTAAAAATGCAAAAGCTGGGCAGGTTAGATACCGTAATGATAAAGCTGGAATTATTCATTGTACTATCGGTAAAGTTTCTTTTGAGGCTGATGCTATTCTACAAAACTTAGAGGCATTATTAGTTGATTTGAAGAAATCTAAACCTTCAGGTGCGAAAGGCATTTATCTGAAAAAAATCACATTATCTTCAACGATGGGTCCTGGTCTATCTATAGATGCAAGTAGTTTTAGTGATTGATGTACTAAACTTTGGGTTGCCGAATTTCGGTAGCCGTCAAAGACCGTAGGAGTGATTGTTTTAAGGTGCTAAATTTTTAGTATCTTTAATTACATTATCACTTAATTACCTACGCAGATGGAAGCTTAAACTAGGGTTAGCTGGTGAAAGGGACTGTGGGGCATTCAAATTTAAGAATGCAATTTATTAATTCTAAGGTAACTTAGAACATTATCGGAGGTAAGTATGGCATTAATATTGGATGACAAAAAAGCTGTCGTTAAAGAGGTTGCTGCCATCGCCAAGCAAGCGCATTCAGCTGTTGCAGCAGAATATCGTGGCTTAACGGTAACAGAGCTTACTAAATTACGTAAAACAGCAAGAGAAACAGGTGTTTATTTGCGGGTGGTTAAAAATACACTTGCAAGACGTGCTGTTTCTGGAACTGAGTTTGAATGTATGCAGGAAGGTTTAGTAGGTCCTTTAATTCTTGCATTTTCAATGGAAGATCCTGGTTGTGGTGCGCGTTTAATTAGTGGGTTTGCTAAAGAACACGACAAATTAATTACTAAGGTCGTTGCGATAGGCGGACAGGTCTATGATGCAACAGAGTTAAAAAAACTAGCAAGTTTACCAACTCGAGATCAGGCGTTAAGTATGTTGATGTCAGTGATGAAAGCACCTATTGAAAAACTTGTTCGCACTTTGGTTGAACCTAATACAAAAATGGTTCGTACGATTGCGGCGATTAAAGAGCAAAAAGAAGCGGCATAAGCCTTAATTATTATATTAATGATAGCTCTTAATTTAAAAAGTAAGAGCAAATTGAAACAAAATAGAGGAATACAAAATGGCACTTTCACAAGAAGATATCTTGGAAGCAATCTCAGGTTTAACCGTAATGGAAGTTGTTGATTTAATTTCAGCAATGGAAGAGAAATTTGGTGTCTCTGCGGCAGTAGCTGTTGCCGTTGCTGCACCTACAGGTGATGCTGAAACTGTAGCAGAACAAACTGAATTTAATGTAGTTATGAGTTCTTTTGGTGGAAATAAGGTTAGCGTTATTAAAGCTGTTCGTGCTCTCACAGGTCTAGGCTTGAAAGAAGCGAAAAGCGCAGTGGAAGCTACGCCAGCATTAATTAAAGAAGCAGTTAGTAAAAGCGAAGCTGAAGAAGTTAAAACAGCACTTGAAGAAGCAGGCGCTACAGTAGAAATTAAATAAATAGCGACTTAAAACTTAAGGGTTTACGCCCTTGTATAGCTGGGCTGGTGGCTTTTTGTCATCGGCCTTTTACTGTTTCTAATGAACGGTATAATCATTCTTGACGATAAGGTATAAAAGCAATATGGCCTATTCTTTTACCGAAAAAAAGCGTATTCGTAACAATTTTGGAAAAAGTACTGAAGTACTTGAAGTTCCTTATTTGTTAGCGACACAAATTAACTCTTATGCAAGTTTTTTGCAGGCAGAAGCTAAACCCGATAAACGTAAGAATATGGGATTACATTCTGCATTCTCCAGTGTATTTCCTATCGTAAGTCACTCAGGGTACGCAATATTGGAATATGTTAAGTATCGTCTAGGAGAGCCTGCTTTTGACGTAAAAGAATGTCAGCAACGAGGAACAACTTTTGCTGCACCTTTGAAGGTGTTGGTTAGATTGGTGATTTACGATAAAGAAGCATCAGTTAGTGCAAAAATCGTTAAAGATATTCGTGAACAAGAAGTTTATATGGGTGAGCTGCCATTAATGACCGATAATGGGACGTTTGTTATTAATGGCACTGAGCGTGTCATTGTTTCGCAATTACATCGTTCACCTGGTGTGTTTTTTGATCATGATAAAGGTAAAACTCATTCATCAGGAAAGTTGTTATTCAATGCACGAGTCATTCCTTATCGTGGTTCATGGTTGGATTTCGAATTTGACCATAAAGATGCTGTTTATGTAAGGATAGATAGACGACGTAAAATTCCTGCGACAATTTTATTACGATCTTTAGGTTATGATAATGAAGAAATAATTAAGATTTTTTTCAAAATGAATAAATTCAGTTTGAGTGCTGAAAAATGTGAATTTCATTTCATTCCTGAAAGATTGCGAGGAGAAATGGCTGCATTTGATATTAAAGATGGTGATAAAGTCCTTGTTGAGGAGGGTCGAAGAATCACTGTTAAGCATGTACGTCAAATAGCGAAAGCTAATATATCTGTTCTCGAAGTTCCTAAAGAATATTTATATGGAAAAATTTTAGGGCATAATATTGTTGACGAAGAAAGCGGTGAATTACTTGCTAATGTCAATGATGAATTAACAGAAGATTTATTGGATAAATTGATTGGTGCGGGTGTAAAAGATATTGATACGTTGTATGTCAATGATTTAGATAGAGGGCCGTATATTTCTAATTCAATGCGTTTAGATGTTACTACTAATCGTTTAGAAGCATTAGTAGAAATTTATCGGATGATGCGTCCAGGTGAGCCGCCAACTAAAGAATCAGCAGAAAATTTATTTGAAAATTTATTTTTTACTGAAGAGCGTTATGATTTGTCGGCGGTTGGACGGATGAAGTTTAATCGCCGTTTAGATCGTGAAGAGAAAGAAGGTGAGGGAGGTACTCTTAGTAAAGAGGACATTATTGGAGTTTTAAAAGAATTAATTAATATCCGTAATGGTAATGGTATCGTTGATGATATTGACCATTTAGGTAATAGACGGGTGCGTTCTGTTGGTGAAATGATTGAAAATCAATTTCGTGTTGGCTTGGTGCGTGTTGAGCGAGCAGTAAGAGAACGTTTAACTTTAGCTGATTCTGAAGGTTATATGCCTCAGGAAATTATTAATGCTAAACCTGTTTCTGCGGCGGTAAAAGAGTTTTTTGGCTCAAGTCAATTATCGCAATTTATGGATCAAAATAATCCATTGTCACAGGTTACCCATAAACGTCGAGTTTCAGCATTAGGACCTGGTGGTTTAGCGAGAGAGAGGGCGGGTTTTGAGGTACGTGATGTTCATGCTACCCATTATGGGCGTGTTTGTCCGATTGAAACGCCAGAAGGACCTAATATTGGCTTGATTAATTCACTATCAGTTTACGCACGTACAAATTCTTATGGTTTCTTAGAAACTCCTTATCGTCGGGTTATTGACGGCAAAGTTACGGATAAAGTTGATTATTTATCAGCAATTGAAGAAGGTGAGCATGTTATTGCTCAGGCAAGTGTTGAAGTTGATGATAATAATAAATTAATTGAGGGATTGGTTTCGTGTCGTCATAAAGATGAGTTTACTTTGGCAAAATCTGATTCTGTGGAGTATATGGATGTTTCTTCTAAACAAATTGTATCTGTTGCTGCTTCCATAATTCCTTTTTTAGAGCATGATGATGCGAACCGTGCTTTGATGGGGTCAAATATGCAACGTCAAGCTGTGCCTACATTAAGAGCGGAAAAGCCTTTAGTGGGAACAGGTATGGAGCGTGTTGTTGCTAAAGATTCTGGAGTCACAGTAGTTGCAATTCGTGGTGGTATTATTGAAGCAGTTGATGCTGCTAGAATTGTAGTGCGGGTTAATAATGATGAGACCATAGAAGGTGTTCCAGGGGTTGATATTTATAATTTAACTAAATATACGCGTTCAAATCAAAATACCTGTATTAATCAAAAACCTTTAGTTAGACTGGGAAATTTTGTCAATAGCGGGGATATTTTGGCTGATGGACCTTCAACTGATTTAGGAGAATTAGCATTAGGACAAAATATGCTAATTGCCTTTATGCCGTGGAATGGATATAACTTTGAGGATTCTATTTTAGTTTCTGAAAGAGTGGTTAAAGAAGATCGTTTTTCAACCATTCATATTGAAGAAAAAACCTGTGTTGCTAGAGATACAAAACATAGCCCTGAAGAAATTACCGCTGATATTCCAAATGTGAGTGAAGATGCTTTGTCTAAACTTGATGAATCAGGGATTGTTTATGTGGGGGCGGAAGTTAAAGGCGGTGATATTTTAGTGGGTAAAGTAACTCCTAAAGGTGAAACCCAATTGACTCCAGAAGAAAAGTTATTAAGAGCTATTTTTGGTGAAAAAGCTGCTGATGTTAAAGATACTTCGTTAAGAGTTCCTGGTAGTGTTCGTGGTACAGTTATTGATGTACAGGTTTTCACCCGTGATGGGGTTAAAAAAGATAGACGTGCCTTAGAAATTGAAGAAGAAGAAATTAAACGTTATCAAAAGGATCTTGATGATCAGTTAAAAATTGTTGAAGAGGATATTTATACACGTGTTGCTGACATGTTACTTGATAATATTTTAATTTCAGGTCCAGGTAATACACAGAGATCTATGCCGGTCACTAAAAGTTATTTAGATAGTTTACGTCATTCTGAATGGTTGGAAATTAGAGTTGATGATGAAAATGTCAATATACAATTAGAAAAAATTGTTGGTCAAATTGAACAACAGCGTAAAGAATTTGATGGAAAATTTGAAACCAAACGTCAAAAAATTACTATGGGTGATGATTTAGCTCCCGGCGTATTGAAAATGGTTAAAGTTTATTTAGCAGTAAAAAAACGAATTCAGCCTGGTGATAAAATGGCTGGTCGTCATGGTAATAAAGGGGTTATTTCGCAAATTGTACCTATTGAAGATATGCCTTATACTGCTGATGGCAATCCTATTGATATTTTATTAAATCCTTTGGGTGTTCCTTCACGGATGAATGTAGGGCAGGTATTAGAAACCCATTTAGGTTGGGCAGCTAAAGGTTTGGGTATAAAAATAGGGAAAATGTTGGAAGCTCAATATGAGCAAGAAAAGGACAAAGTAACAACGATTAGAAGTTTCTTAGATAAAATTTATAATAGTAGTGGGCGTAAAGAAGAATTAGATTCTTTTTCGGATGCTGAAATTTTGGAAATGGCTGAAAATTTGATTGCTGGCGTTCCTATGGCTACACCTGTATTTGATGGTGCAACAGAAGATGAAATTCGGACAATGTTGCGATTAGCGGATTTACCAGAAGCAGGTCAAGTAACTTTATATGATGGTTTAACAGGTGAGCCATTTGAACGTAAGATTACCGTAGGTTATATGTATATGTTGAAATTGAATCATTTAGTTGATGACAAGATGCACGCACGATCAACAGGGCCTTATAGCTTAGTTACTCAGCAGCCTTTAGGTGGTAAGGCGCAATTTGGTGGTCAACGTTTTGGTGAAATGGAGGTCTGGGCGTTGGAGGCTTATGGTGCGGCGTATACCTTACAGGAAATGTTGACAGTTAAGTCAGATGATGTAACTGGTAGAACGCGAATGTATAAAAATATTGTTGATGGGAATCATACGATGGATGCAGGAATGCCAGAGTCTTTCAATGTATTAATTAAAGAAATACGTTCTTTAGGGGTTAATATTGAATTAGAGCAAAATTAATTCTGGTTTTTATGACTCAGACTATAGTCTGATGGCTATCAAATAAACAATTAAATAGGATAAGCTCTTGAAAGATTTAATGAACTTTTTAAAACGTCAAGGTCATGTCGATGATTTTGATGGTATTCGGATTGGTTTAGCATCACCGAATATAATTCGCTCTTGGTCGTATGGTGAGGTCAAAAAACCTGAAACTATTAATTATCGTACGTTTAAACCTGAACGTGATGGTTTGTTTTGTGCGAAAATCTTTGGTCCTGTAAGTGATTATGAATGCTTGTGTGGTAAATATAAACGGTTAAAACATCGCGGGGTTATTTGTGAAAAGTGTGGTGTAGAGGTCACTTTATCAAAAGTGCGTCGTGATCGAATGGGACATATTGATTTAGCTAGTCCTGTCGCACATATTTGGTTTTTAAAATCGTTACCATCAAGAATTGCATTGCTTCTTGATATGACTTTACGTAGTATTGAACGTGTTTTGTATTTTGAGTCTTTTGTAGTACTTGATCCAGGAATGACTTCGTTAGAACGAGGTCAACTTTTAACTGATGATGAGTATTTGGATGCCATTGAAGAGTTTGGCGATGAGTTTGATGCAAAAATGGGGGCGGAAGCGGTTTTTGAGTTATTAAGGTCAATTGATCTCAAACAAGAAGTTATTAATTTACGGGAAGAGATTAATGCAACTAACTCTGAAACTAAAACTAAAAAATTCTCGAAACGTTTAAAAGTTATTGAATCTTTGTTAGCCTCGAATAATCGTCCTGAATGGATGATTATGACAGTATTACCTGTATTACCACCTGAATTACGTCCTTTAGTTCCATTGGATGGTGGTCGTTTTGCAACTTCTGATTTGAATGATTTATATCGACGCGTTATTAACAGAAACAATCGTTTAAACCGATTGCTTGATTTGAATGCCCCTGATATTATTGTTCGTAATGAAAAACGAATGTTGCAAGAATCTGTTGATGCTTTGTTGGATAATGGTAGGCGTGGTAGAGCAATTACAGGAACTAATAGACGACCTTTAAAATCTTTAGCTGATATGATTAAGGGTAAACAAGGGCGTTTTCGTCAAAATTTATTAGGTAAACGGGTTGATTATTCAGGTCGCTCAGTGATTGTGGTTGGGCCTACTTTACGATTACACCAATGTGGTTTGCCGAAAAAAATGGCTTTGGAATTATTTAAGCCATTTATTTTTAGTAAATTACAGTCACGTGGATTAGCGACAACCATCAAAGCGGCTAAGAAAATGGTCGAACGTGAAGGGACGGAGGTTTGGGATATTCTTGAAGATGTAATTCGTGAGCATCCAATTTTATTAAACCGTGCACCGACATTACATCGATTGGGAATTCAAGCCTTTGAGCCTACATTAATTGAAGGTAAAGCAATTCAATTACATCCTTTAGTGTGTAGTGCGTTCAATGCTGATTTTGATGGCGATCAAATGGCAGTACATATACCGTTATCTATAGAGGCACAAATAGAAGCACGAACACTGATGATGGCGACTAATAATATTTTATCACCAGCAAATGGCGAACCTGTTATTAATCCAACTCAAGACGTGGTTTTAGGGCTTTATTACATTAGTCGTGAAAAAATAAATGCAGTAGGGGAGGGTATGATCTTCTCCGGTATTAATGAGGTACAACGAGCTTTGGGTTGTAAAGCAGTAGAATTGCAGTCTAAAATCCAAGTACGAATTCGTGAAAAAATAATTAATGAGGCGAATGAGGCTGAAGAAAGAATAACTAGGCAAGAGACGACAGTTGGTCGAGTTCTTATTTGGGAGATTTTGCCAGAAGGAATGCCCTTTAAAATTGCTAATGTTGAGATGACCAAGAAAAATATTTCTAGGTTAATTAACTATAGTTATCGTTATTTAGGGGTTAAAGATACGGTTGTTTTAGCGGATCAATTGATGTATTTAGGCTTTAAGTATGCCACTCGATCTGGGATTTCTTTTGGTATTAATGATATGGAAATTCCTGCTAAAAAAGTTGATATTATTAGAACGGCGGAGTTAGAAGTTCGTGAAATTCAGAATCAATATTCATCAGGGCTAGTAACTGATGGCGAGCGCTATAATAAAGTTGTTGATATTTGGTCTCATGCAAATGATCAAGTTGCTAAAGTGATGATGGATGCTTTGGGTGAAGATGAGGTTATTGATGGGAAAGGCAATAAGGTTAAGCAAAAGTCATTTAATTCTATTTTTATGATGGCAGAATCAGGTGCTAGAGGGTCAGCAGCGCAGATTCGTCAGCTTGCAGGAATGCGTGGATTAATGGCTAAACCTGATGGTTCGATTATTGAAACTCCGATCACAGCAAACTTTAGAGAGGGCTTGGATGTATTGCAATACTTTATTTCTACTCATGGTGCGCGTAAAGGTTTGGCGGATACGGCGTTAAAAACAGCTAATTCAGGTTATTTAACTCGTCGTTTAGTTGATGTGGCTCAAGATTTAGTCATTTTAGAAGTTGATTGTGGTACATCGCATGGCATAACGCTGACACCTATTATTGAAGGTGGTGATGTTGTTGAGCCTTTATCAGAGCGTGTGTTAGGTCGTGTTATTGTTAGTGACTTAATGGATGCTACGGCTGAAAATGTACTTATTGCTGATGGAACAATGTTAGATGAACATTGGGTTTCGGTGATGGAAGAAAATAGTATTGATCAAATATTAGTTCGTTCTATTATCACTTGTGAAAGTCGTAAAGGGGTTTGTGCTAAATGTTATGGACGTGATTTAGGTCGCGGACATTTAGTTAATATTGGTGAGGCAGTGGGTGTTATTGCGGCTCAATCTATTGGTGAACCTGGAACGCAGTTAACAATGAGAACGTTTCATATTGGAGGAGCGGCATCACGTTCAGCGGCGATTAGTAATGTACAGGTAAAAGGGGCTGGAAGTGTTCGTTTAACTAATATGAAAACAGTTAAAAACCGTGAAGGTAATTTAGTGGCAGTTTCACGCTCAGGTGAGGTTGGTATTATGGATGAATATGGACGTGAAAGAGAGCGTTACAAAATTCCTTATGGTGCTGTGTTATCAGTTGAAGAAGGGAGTAAAATAAATGCGGGGGATATTATTGTTAATTGGGATCCTCATACACATCCTGTGATTACGGAAGTTGATGGTGTTATTGAGTTGATTGATTTTGTTGATAATGTGACTGTACAAGAAAAATCTGACGAAGTAACAGGGTTAACATCTCGTGTTGTAACTGATCCTAAACAACGGAGTAGTGCTGGTAAAGAATTACGTCCTATGGTTAAATTACTTGATGCTGAAGGGGAAGGGATTAATCTTCCTGGAACGGATGTTCCTGCTCAATATTTTTTACCAACAGGTGCTATTGCAGGTATTAAGGACGGTGGAAAGGTTAGTGTAGGTGACGTTCTTGCAAGAATTCCTCAAGAATCTAGTAAAACTCGTGATATTACTGGGGGATTACCTAGGGTTGCTGATTTATTTGAGGCAAGAAAAACTAAAGATCCTGCTATTCTAGCAGAAGCAACGGGTACAATTTCTTTTGGTAAAGAAACGAAAGGCAAGCAGCGAATAGTTATTACAGATTCTTTGGGGGAGCAATTTGAAACTTTAGTACCTAAATGGCGACATATTACTGTTTTTGAGGGTGAGTTTGTTGAAAAAGGTGAGACAATTGCCGAAGGTGAACTAACCCCTCATGATATTTTGAGATTGAGAGGAATAGAAGAGTTAGCGGGTTATTTGGTAAAAGAAATTCAGGATGTTTATCGTTTGCAAGGTGTGAAAATTAATGATAAGCATATTGAGGCTATTATTCGTCAGATGTTGAGAAAAGTAGAGATTACCGCATCAGGTGAAACTGATTTTGTTAAAGGTGAGCAAACTGAGCGAGGATTTGTGAATTCTGTTAATGAACAGATGGAGAAAGAAGGTAAAATTCCAGCCAGTTATGATTCGGTTTTGTTGGGGATTACTAAGGCTTCATTGGCTACAGAGTCTTTTATTTCAGCAGCTTCTTTTCAGGAAACTACACGAGTGCTAACTGATGCTGCTGTTAGAGGTATTAGTGATGGTCTTAATGGGTTGAAAGAAAATGTAATTGTAGGTCGTTTAATTCCCGCAGGTACTGGTCTTGCTTATCATGAGCAAAGAAAGAAAAAACGTCTTGCTGAAAAAAATAAAATGGCAGAAGCCACACCTATTGTTAATACTGTTGAAGTTGAGGCTGCTTTAAAAGAGGCTTTGAATACAGAGTGAAAAAATAATACTTGACCAATCTCAAAAATAATCGTATTATGCTCTGCTCACATGAGCTGAGCATTTGAACAGATAAAGTTATCTGACATTTAAAAGTTTGTATATCGGAGTTAAAAATATGGCCACGATCAATCAATTGGTTCGTAAGCCTCGTGCTAAAAAAACAGAAAAAAGTAATGTTCCCGCATTAGAGGCATGTCCTCAAAGAAGAGGCGTGTGTACGCGTGTTTATACAACTACACCTAAAAAGCCTAATTCAGCATTACGTAAAGTTGCTAGAGTTAGGTTGACCAATGGTCAGGAAGTAAGTAGTTATATTGGTGGTGAAGGGCATAATCTTCAAGAGCATTCGGTTGTTTTAATTAGAGGTGGTAGGGTGAAAGACTTACCTGGTGTGCGTTATCATGTGGTGAGAGGTAGTCTTGATACCTCTGGTGTTGATGGTAGAAAATGTGGGCGTTCTAAATATGGAACTAAAAGACCTAAAAGCTAAAGCTGGTGAGATAAATGTCTAGAAGAAGAGTTGCAACAAAACGTAATATTATCCCTGATCCTAAATTTGGCAGTGAAATGCTAACTAAATTTATGAACATGATTATGGTTGATGGTAAGAAGTCTGTTGCTGAAAAAATCGTTTATGGGGCTTTAGATACAATTAAAAGTAAAGGGCATGAAGAGTCTTTAGAGGTTTTATCTAAAGCGCTGGAAAATGTTCAACCTAGAGTTGAGGTTAAATCACGTAGAGTGGGTGGTGCAACCTATCAAGTGCCTGTTGAAGTTCGTCCTTCGAGACGAGTGACTTTAGCGATGCGTTGGTTGATTGATGCTGCACGGAATAGAAATGAAAAAACTATGCCTGCTAAATTAGCAGGTGAATTATTAGATGCTTTTGAAAGTCGTGGTTCGGCAGCTAAAAAGCGTGAAGATACACATAGAATGGCAGAGGCTAATAAAGCTTTTTCTCATTACCGTTGGTAGTTTTATCCTGACAGAAGGTTAAAGATCGTGGCTCGTAGAACCCCTATTGAACGTTATCGTAATATTGGGATTATGGCGCATATTGATGCTGGTAAGACTACAACAACGGAACGGATACTGTATTACACTGGTGTTTCTCATAAGATTGGTGAGGTACATGATGGTGCGGCAACAATGGACTGGATGGAGCAAGAGCAAGAGCGAGGGATTACGATTACGTCTGCCGCAACAACTTGTTTCTGGAAAGGGATGGAGAATCAATTTTTAGAGCATCGTATAAATATTATTGATACACCTGGGCATGTTGATTTTACAATTGAAGTTGAACGTTCCTTGCGTGTGTTGGATGGGGCATGTGCGGTTTTTTGTGCGGTAGGTGGTGTAGAGCCTCAATCAGAGACGGTTTGGAGGCAGGCTGATAAATATCATGTTCCTAGAGTGGTTTTTGTTAATAAAATGGATCGTTCTGGGGCGGATTTTCTTCGTGTTGTTGAGCAAATAAAAACCAGATTAGGCGGAAATCCTGTTCCTATGCAGCTTGCAATTGGTGCGGAAGAAGGTTTCAGAGGGATTATTGATTTAGTTAAAATGAAGGCGATCTACTGGGAAGAAGAAAATATGGGGATATCTTTTGAAAAAAAAGATATTCCTAGTGATATGTTGCAACTTGCTGAAAAATGGCGAGAGAATATGGTAGAGATTGCGGCAGAAGCTAATGAAGAGTTAATGGATAAATATTTGGAAGAAGGGTTGCTTTCAGATGAAGAGATTAAAAAAGGGATTCGTATGCAAACAATAGCGAATCAAATTGTCCCTGCTTTTTGTGGGACGGCCTTTAAAAATAAAGGTGTTCAATCTATTTTGGATGCTGTGATTGATTATATGCCTGCTCCTACGGAAGTTGGAGCAATTAAAGGGGTTTCAGAGGATGGCGAGTCTGAGGTGGTTTGTGTTGCTGATGATAATGCTCCTTTTTCTGCGTTAGCATTTAAGATAGTAACTGATCCATTTGTCGGAACTTTAACTTTTTTTCGTGTTTATTCAGGGGTAATGCGTTCAGGCGATGTTGTTTATAATACGATTAAGGGAAAAAGAGAGCGTATTGGTCGAATCGTGCAGATGCATGCAAATAGCCGCGAAGAGATAAAGGAAGTTTGTGCGGGGGATATTGCAGCTGCAGTTGGGATTAAAGATATGGTTACTGGTGGTACCTTGTGTGGCTTGAGCAATATTATTACTTTAGAGAAAATGGATTTTCCAGACCCTGTGATTTCAGTAGCAATTGAACCTAGAACTCAAGGCGATCAAGAAAAAATGGGTGTTGCTTTAGGAAAATTGGTGCAGGAAGATCCTTCTTTTAGTGTGTATTCTAATGAAGAGACGGGTCAGACTATTATTTCTGGTATGGGTGAGTTACATTTGGATATTGTTGTTGAAAGGATGCGGCGAGAGTTTGGTGTTGATGTAAATGTTGGTGTACCACAGGTAGCTTATAAAGAAACTATTGGTCAAGCTATTAATTGTGAAGGGAAGTTTATAAAACAATTAGGTGGGCGTGGTCAGTATGGGCATGTGTGGTTGCGAATTGAACCTTTGGCTGTAGGTGAAGGTTATGAGTTTGTTAATGAAATTGTAGGTGGGGTTGTTCCTAAGGAATATATTTCTTCTGTCGATAAAGGTATTCAAGAGCAAATGGAAAGCGGTGTGCTTGTAGGTTTTCCTGTTGTTGATATTAAGGTTAGTTTGTTTGATGGCTCGTATCACGATGTTGATTCAAATGAAATGGCTTTTAAAATTGCAGGGGCTATGGCTTTTAGGGATGGGTCTAAAAGAGCTAAACCAATTTTATTAGAACCCATTATGAAAGTTGAGGTTGTTACTTCAGAAAATTATATGGGTAATGTTGTTGGTGATATTAATAGGCGACGTGGTATAATTCATGGAATGGATGACTCACCAATGGGGAAAACAATAAACTGTGAAGTTCCGTTGGCGGAAATGTTTGGTTATGCAACTGACTTGCGTTCTGCAACGCAGGGGCGTGCCACCTATAGTATGCAGTTTGAAAAATATAGTGAGGCCTCTGCAAATGTTACAGAAGCGATTATTAAAAGAGTTTCATAAAATAGATTATAAGTTTAAAGGTATTGGATCATGGCTAAAGAAAAATTTGAACGTAATAAGCCACATGTAAATGTTGGTACAATTGGTCATGTTGACCATGGTAAAACAACTTTAACGGCTGCTTTAACAAAGGTGATGGCTGGGCTTCAAGGTGGTGAAGTGAAAGCTTTTGACCAAATTGATAATGCTCCTGAAGAGCGTGAGCGTGGTATTACTATCGCAACATCGCATGTGGAATATGAGTCAGAGAAGCGTCATTATGCACATGTAGATTGTCCTGGTCATGCTGATTATGTTAAAAACATGATTACAGGGGCTGCACAAATGGATGGAGCTATTTTAGTTTGTTCGGCGGCTGATGGTCCGATGCCTCAAACAAGAGAGCATATCTTATTGTCGCGTCAAGTTGGTGTTCCTTATATTGTGGTTTTTTTAAACAAAGCTGATATGGTCGATGATGACGAATTGATTGAATTAGTAGAGATGGAAGTTAGGGAGTTATTAGATCAGTATGAATTTCCTGGTGATGATACACCTATTGTTGTTGGTTCAGCGTTAAAAGCCTTGGAAGGTGATGAAAAGTGGGAAGCTAAGATTGTTGAGCTTGTAAATATTCTTGATGAATATATTCCAGAGCCTGAGCGTGCTACTGAAGGGGCTTTTTTGCTTCCTATTGAAGATGTGTTTTCAATTTCAGGTCGTGGTACAGTGGTAACAGGACGTGTGGAACGTGGCATCGTTAAAGTAGGTGAGGAAATTGAAATTGTAGGGATTAAAGAAACAACTAAAACAATTTGTACGGGAGTAGAAATGTTTCGTAAGTTGTTAGATCAGGGTGAGGCTGGTGATAATGTAGGTGTTTTATTACGAGGAACTAAACGCGAAGAAGTTGAGCGTGGTCAAGTATTAGCTCATGTTGGTTCAATTAATCCTCATGCGCGTTTTAATGCTGAGATTTATGTTTTATCAAAAGAAGAAGGGGGGCGTCATACGCCATTCTTTAATGGTTACCGACCACAGTTTTATTTTAGAACAACAGATGTTACTGGTATGGTTGAATTAGGTGAAGGTGTTGAAATGGTTATGCCTGGAGATAATGTTAGTGTTGAAGTAACGCTAATTGCGCCTATTGCTATGGAAGAAGGTTTACGGTTCGCTATACGCGAAGGTGGTCGTACTGTAGGTGCGGGTGTTGTTGCTAAAATTATTGAGTAATTATAATGTCTAATCAAACTCTTCGTATTCGTTTAAAAGCATTTGATCATAAATTAATTGATCAATCAGCCAGTGAAATAGTAGAAACAGCAAAAAGGACGGGGGTTCAGGTAAAAGGCCCTATCCCGTTACCTACTAAGAAAGAACGTTTTACTATTTTGATTTCACCTCACGTGAATAAAGATGCTCGCGATCAATATGAATTAAGAACTTATAAACGGTTACTTGATATTGTTGATCCTAGTGAAAAAACTGTTGATGCTCTGATGAAGTTAGATCTGGCAGCAGGGGTTGATGTTCAAATTAAGCTCAATTGAGCGTAAAGTTAATATAGAGGAATTGGCAGATGTCAATAGGACTGATTGGTCGTAAGTGTGGTATGACCCGGGTTTTTAATGAAGATGGTACGTCTACACCTGTAACTGTTCTTGAGGTAAACTCAAATAGAGTAACTCAAGTAAAAAGTGTCGAGAGTGATGGTTACCGTGCGATTCAGGTTGCTGTTGGTGATAAAAAATCTTCAAAAGTTAATAAAGCAATGGCAGGGCACTATGCTGTTGCAAATGTTACTGCAGGCCGAGCTTTAATTGAATTTAGATTAGAGGATGGTGAGGGAGAAAATTTGAAAGCAGGTTCTAAGCTAGCTTTAAGTATGTTTACTAATGGGCAGTTTGTTGATGTTCAAGGTATTAGTATTGGTAAGGGTTATGCTGGTGGGGTGAAGCGTCATAATTTTCAAATGCAGGATGCAACGCATGGTAACTCTGTTTCGCATAGAGCTCCTGGATCTATTGGTCAATGTCAAACACCTGGGCGTGTTTTTAAAGGTAAAAAAATGGCAGGTCATTTAGGAGCTGTTAAAACCACTGTTCAAAATTTGACAGTTCATTCTGTTGATGAGGAAAAAAACTTAATCTTAGTGAAGGGTTCTGTTCCTGGTTCTAAGGGTGGTGAGATAGTCATTACAGCAGCAGTGAAAAAAAGAGGTAGAGGTTAATATGACATTACAGATACCAGCGTTAACTAGTCATGATTCAGCAGGAATAGTTGATGTTGCTGAAGGCGTTTTTGGTCAGAAATTTAATGAAGCATTGATTCATCAGTTAGTCACGAAGTATCAAGCTACAGCTCGCGCTGGAACGAAAGCGCAAAAAAATCGTGCGGCAGTGAGTGGCGGTGGAATTAAACCTTGGCGACAAAAGGGGACAGGTCGAGCAAGAGCTGGTACAATGTCTAGTCCGATTTGGCGTTCAGGAGGAGTTACTTTTGCTGCTCAACCACGTTCATTTGACCAAAAAATTAATAAAAAAATGTATAAAATAGGGATTCGCTCTATTTTTTCTGAATTATTAAGGCAAGAGCGTTTAGTCGTCAGTAATGACATTTTACCTACGAGTGTAAAAACTAAAGAATTAGCGAAGAACATAGCGAAAGTGGGTGTTAAGCGTATTTTAATTATTGCTGAAACTTTAGATGAAAACTTAGTATTGGCATCAAGGAATATTCCTTATGTTGAAATTGCTACTGCGGAAAATTTTAATCCTGTTTCCTTAGTTTCAGCGGATAAAGTTGTTGCAACCGTGGCGGCTTTGAAGAAAATTGAGGAGCGTTTAGCATGAGTGTGATAGAAAGTAAATTAGCAAATGTACTTGTGGGTCCTGTTATTTCTGAGAAAGGTTCAATTGCAGCTGAAAATCAATCGCGTATAGTTTTTAAAGTTCAAAAAACAGCAACTAAAAACCAGATTAAAAAATCTGTTGAGTTAATGTTTGAAGTTGAAGTTGATTCGGTTCAAGTCCTAAATGTCAAAGGAAAAGTTAAACGCTTTGGGCGTGCATTAGGTAAACGGTCTGACTGGAAAAAGGCTTATGTAAAGCTTAAGCCAGGTTACGATATAGACTTTGTAACTGCTTGATAATTAATTAAAAGTATAAAATCAATAGGAACGGTAGATAGCATGGCTATTCTAAAATCAAAACCAACATCTCCTGGGATGCGGTTTGTAATACGTGTGAAAAATGATGAATTGCATAAAGGCAAGCCATTTGCACCTCTATTAGAGAAAAAAAGTAGAAACGGTGGTAGGAATAATCAAGGGCGTATTACAACGCGTCACGTAGGGGGTGGGCATAAGCAACATTACCGTATTATTGATTTTAAACGCAATAAGATAGATATTCCTGCTGTTGTTGAACATTTAGAGTATGATCCTAATAGAACAGCGAATATTGCATTATTGTTGTTTAAAGATGGTGAGCGTAAATATATTATAGCTCCTAAGAGTTTAGTCATTGGTCAAGAAGTTGTTTCATCAGAAGTAGCACCTGTAAAAGATGGAAATTGTATGCCATTACGAAACATGCCGTTAGGAGTAACAGTTCATTGTGTTGAGCTAAAGCCTGGTAAAGGCGCTCAAATGGCAAGAAGTGCTGGAACATCTGCTCAGTTAGTTGCTAAAGAAGGAATGTATGTTACTTTACGTTTACGTTCAGGTGAAATGCGTAAAGTTATGGGTGATTGTAAAGCTGTTATTGGTGAAGTTTCAAATTCTGAGCATAACTTAATTTCTTTGGGAACAGCAGGGGCAAAACGTCGCCGAGGCGTTCGGCCAACAGTTAGAGGGGTTGCGATGAACCCTGTCGATCATCCGCATGGTGGTGGTGAAGGTCGAACATCAGGAGGAAGACATCCTGTTTCACCATGGGGGGTACCTACTAAAGGGTATAAAACACGTAAAAATAAACGTACTGATAATATGATTGTCAGACGACGTAAGCAAAAATAAGGGGTAAAGTGTGCCACGTTCAATTAAAAAAGGTCCATTTATTGACCATCATCTACAAAAAAAAGTAGAGTTTGCTGTCAGTAGTAATAATAGGAAACCAATTAAAACTTGGTCAAGAAGATCTATGGTTAGTCCTGATATGTTAGGTTTAACTATCGCTATACACAATGGTCGTCAGCATGTTCCCGTCCTTATTTCTGAAAATATGGTTGGACATAAATTAGGTGAATTTGCTCCGACGCGTACCTATAGAGGTCATTTGGCCGATAAAAAATCTAGGTAGGATTATGGAAATTTCAGCAAAATTATCTAATGCACCACTATCCGCTCAAAAAGCACGATTAGTCGGTGATCAAATCCGAGGTTTACCTGTTGAGCAAGCGTTGAATATTTTAAAATTCAATTCTAAAAAAGCCGCAGGTATTATGAAAAAAGTTTTGGAATCAGCCATTGCAAATGCAGAGCACAATGAAAGTGCTGATATTGACGAATTAGTCATTTCTACCGTATTTGTTAATGAAGGGCGAACGTTAAAACGTGTTCGAGCTAGAGCAAAAGGACGTGCGAATCATATTTTAAAAAGAAGCTGTCATATCACCGTCAAAGTAGCAGAATACGAGTAGAGGATTATAGAAAATGGGTCAAAAGGTACATCCAACGGGTATACGTCTTGGGATTGTTAAGGATTGGACATCAAGATGGTACGCAAATAGCCAGAATTATCCCGTATTTTTGTTACAGGATTTAAAGGTTCGTGATTATATAAAATCTAAGTTAGCACATGCATCAGTGAGTCGCATCCAAATCAACCGTCCTGCTAGCAATGCACATGTTACTATTCATACAGCGCGTCCAGGAATAGTTATTGGCAAAAAAGGCGAGGATATTGATAAATTGAGGCGTGAGGTATCTAAAATAATGGGGGTTTCAGTTCAGCTTAACGTTGAAGAAATTAGAAAGCCTGAATTAGATGCTAAATTAGTCGCAGAAAGTATTGCTCAACAGCTTGAAAAAAGAATTATGTATCGACGAGCGATGAAGCGGGCGGTAACTAATACTATGCGTTTAGGTGCTGAGGGCATTAAAATTAATGTTGGTGGGCGTTTGAATGGTGCTGAAATAGCACGAGCTGAGTGGTATAGAGAAGGACGAGTACCGTTGCATACTTTACGTGCGGATATTGATTACGGAACAGCAGAAGCAAATACAACCTACGGGATTATCGGTATTAAAGTGTGGATATTTAAAGGGGAAGTTTTTGATACGGATGCGCATTTAGCCTCAAATAGTACAAGTTCTAAAAAAACTGTTGAAAGGAAATAATCATGCTTCAGCCTAAAAGAACAAAATTTCGTAAGCAACATAAAGGTCGGAATAACGGTATGGCTCAGCGTGGGTCTTCAGTTAGTTTTGGTGAGTTTGGCTTAAAATCAATATCTCGTGGTAGACTGACTGCTCGTCAAATTGAGGCGGCTAGAAGAACGATTACTCGACATGTTAAGCGAGGGGGGAAGCTTTGGATTAGAGTTTTCCCTGATAAACCTATTACCAAAAAACCTTTAGAGGTTCGCATGGGAAAGGGGAAAGGCAGTGTCGAATATTGGGTTGCTCAAATTAAACCTGGTACGATGCTTTATGAAATTCAGGGTGTTTCAGAAGAATTAGCGCGTGAGGCATTTGCGCTTGCAGCTGCTAAATTGCCGATTAAAACCACTTTTACCGCACGGACGATAATGTAATGATTGCTAAGGAATTACGTCAAAAGACGAAAGAAGAATTAAATACCCTATTGCTTGAGTTATCGCGTGAGCAATTTAATTTAAGAATGCAAAAGGGTTCAGGTCAGCTAACAAAATCTGATCAAGTCAAAAAGGTAAGGCGTGATATAGCGCGCGTTCATACCATATTAAACGAAATGGTGAGTGCATAATCATGAGTGAAAATACAGAAAAATTACGCACAATGACAGGTCGTGTAGTTAGTAATAAAATGGATAAAACAATTTCCGTTTTAGTTGAACGTATGATTAAACACTCCGTATACGGTAAATATATCAAACGATCAACTAAATTATTGGCTCATGACGAGAAAAATCAGTGCCAAGAAGGTGATACAGTGACGATTACTTCTTGTCGTCCTATATCTAAAAGAAAAACCTTTAGGCTGGTTGACGTTCTTGAAAGCGCTAAATAAGCGTTTTTATAAAATAATTAATTGAGATAGCTGGGATTTTATAATGATTCAGATGCAAACTAACCTTGACGTTGCTGATAATAGTGGCGCAAAAAGGGTCATGTGTATCAAAGTATTGGGCGGTTCACACCGACGTTATGCAGGCATTGGTGATATCATCAAGGTGAGTATTAAAGATGCGATTCCTAGGGGGCGTGTTAAAAAAGGTGAGGTTTATAATGCCTTGGTAGTAAGAACTCGTAAAGGTGTTCGTCGACCTGATGGTTCGGTGATTCGTTTTGATGGTAATGCAGCGGTTATTTTAAATGCTCAGCTACAGCCTTTAGGTACGCGTATCTTTGGACCTGTTACTCGTGAGTTAAGAGGGGAAAAGTTTATGAAAATCATTTCTCTAGCTCCAGAAGTTTTATAAGAGGAACACTAAAGATGCAAAAAATAAAAAAAGGCGATGAAATTATTGTTCGTACAGGTAAAGATAAAGGTAAGCGTGGTAAGGTTACTAAAATCTTTAGCCATGGTAAGGCTTTAGTAGACGGTATTAATCGTGTAAAAAAACATCAGAAAGGTAACCCAAATTCAGGGGTTCAAGGCGGTATTATTGATAAAGATATGCCTATTGCAATTTCAAATATTGGTTTATATAATCCCGAAACCAAAAAAGCTGATCGAGTAGGTATTAAGTCTTTAGATGATGGGACAAAAGTCAGGTATTTCAAGTCAACAAATGAAGTTGTTGGTGTATAGGGAGAATAATAATGACTAGACTAAAAACTGAGTATAAACAAAAAATATTACCTGCTTTAGTTGAGCAGTTTGGATATAAATCTGTAATGGAAGCGCCAAAGTTAACTAAGATTACCTTGAATATGGGGGTCGGGGAAGCTGTTGCAGATAAAAAGGTGTTGCAGGCTGCAGTTTCTGATATGGAAAAAATTGCAGGTCAAAAAGTAGTTGTAACAAAAGCTAGAAAGTCGATTGCAGGTTTTAAAATTCGTGATGATATGCCTATCGGTTGTAAAGTAACTTTGCGTAGCGATAGAATGTATGAATTTTTAGATCGACTAATCAGTATTTCTATTCCTCGAATCCGCGATTTTCGCGGTATGAGCCCTAAAAGCTTTGATGGGCGTGGTAATTATTCAATGGGTGTCAAAGAGCAAATCATTTTTCCTGAAATTGATTATGATAAAATTGATACTTTACGTGGTTTGGATATTACCATCACAACAACAGCTAAAACAAATAAAGAAGGCTTGGCACTGCTAAAGCTTTTTAATTTTCCGTTTAAGAACTAAAGGGCGAAAAATGGCAAAAAAATCAATGATTGCGCGTGAAAATAAACGCGGTAAACTTGTGCAAAAATATGCACAAAAACGTGCTACTATAAAAGAAATTATCAGAGATCCTAATGCTTCTTTTGAAGACAAAGAAGCAGCTCACTTTAAGCTTCAAATGCTTCCTAGGGATTCAAGCGCGGCAAGATTGCGTAATCGCTGTAATCTAACAGGTCGTCCTCATGGGTATTATCGTAAGTTTGGGCTTAGTCGTAATAAGCTAAGAGAAGCAACTATGCGCGGTGATGTTCCTGGGTTAAGCAAAGCAAGCTGGTAGTCTTGTTTGAGGTTTTTGGAGACAATATAAAATGAGTATGACAGACCCTATAGCAGATATGTTAACCCGTGTTAGAAACGGGCAATTTGCGGGTAAAAAAAGCGTGTCTATGCCATCTTCTAAATTGAAAGTGGCGATTGCAAAGGTATTAAAAGAAGAAGGATATATTCTTAACTGTACAACTAAGACTAATGGTAGTCATAACGAAATGACTATAGATTTAAAATATTTCAATGGTATAGCTGTAATTGAGAAAGTAAAAAGAATTAGTAAGCCAGGTTTACGCATTTATAAATCTAAGGATGAACTCCCTAAAGTGTTAGGTGGTTTAGGTATTGCAATCGTTTCTACTTCAAGTGGTGTCATGACAGATAGAGCAGCGCGTGCTATCGGTCATGGTGGTGAAGTTATCTGTACTGTTTGTTAGGAGGTTTTAATTATGTCAAGAATTGCAAACACACCTATTATAATTCCTAATAACGTTGATGTAAAACTAGAAGGCAATAGTATGACCGTTAAAGGAAGTAATGGTCAGATGTCTTTGGATATTCAATCGTGTGTTAATGTTGAGATTAATGATAATAAAATTAATATCAAATGGGATCAAACCATTAAAAAAGCAAATGCTCATGCAGGGACGGTTAGAGCAAGGTTGAATAATATGGTTGAAGGAGTTACGAAAGGTTTTGAAAAGAAATTGACCTTAGTTGGCGTTGGTTATAGAGTTCAAGTAAATGGTAAATCATTGAATCTCTCTTTGGGATTTTCTCATCCAATTACTTATCCTATGCCAGAAGATATTACTATTGAATCACCTTCTCAAACAGAGATTGTTGTGAAAGGGATAGACAAACAAAAAGTCGGTCAAGTTGCAGCGGAAATTAGAGCATATCGTCCACCAGAACCTTATAAAGGTAAAGGTGTTCGTTATACAGATGAATATGTTGCAAGAAAAGCAGCCAAGAAGAAGTAGGAAAACTAATGGATAAAAAAGCATCCCGATTAAAACGAGCTTTAAAATTGCGCTCTAAAATTAGAAAGATAGATGTAAATAGACTTACTATTCATAAAACTTCTCAGCATATTTATGCTCAAGTTTTAAGTAAAGATGGTACGACAACACTCGCAAGTGCCTCTACTGTCCAAGCTGATGTTAAGGCAACCGTTAAAAGTACTAGTAATGCAGAGGCTGCGATCAAAGTTGGAAAACTTATCGCGCAAAAAGCCGTTGCCGCAGGTATTACGGAGGTTGCATTTGATCGGTCAGGTTTTAAATATCATGGTCGTGTGAAAGCATTAGCAGATGCTGCACGCGAAGCTGGATTGAAGTTCTAGGAGAATATAATGGCGACAGCAGCATCTCAAGGTAGCTCTGACGGTTTACAGGAAAAATTAGTTTCTGTACGCCGTGTTGCAAAAGTAGTAAAAGGTGGTAGAGTTTTTGGTTTCACAGCTTTAACCGTTGTTGGTGATGGTGAAGGGCGTATAGGATATGGTGTAAGTAAGGCACGAGAAGTTCCTATAGCGATCCAAAAATCATTAGAGCAAGCGCGTAAAAATATGCGTAAAGTTCATTTAAAAGGGGATACTTTACAATATCCAATTATGGCAAGTACAGGGGCTGCTAAAGTTTATATGCAGCCTGCATCTGAAGGTACAGGTATTATCGCTGGTGGTGCTATGCGTGCTGTATTTGAAGTCGTTGGTGTGCATAATGTATTAGCAAAATGTATTGGTACTAATAATCCTATTAATGTTGTTAGAGCAACTATTGATGGTTTAACGGATATGCGTGATGCTAAACAAATTTCTGCAAAACGAGGTTTAACCGTTGAGCAGGTTATAGGATAAGCACATGGAAAATAATAAATTAAATGTAACCATGACACGAAGTAAAATTAGTCGATTGGCAAGCCATAAAGCTTGTTTAATAGGACTAGGTTTACGTAAAATTAATCAAACAGTAGAAGTTATTGATACGCCTGAAAATAGAGGTATGATTAATAAAATAGCCTATATGCTTAAAGTTGAGGAAATTTAATGTTTTTAAACACTATTCAGCCAGCATCAGGCTCGCGAAAAAAATCGAAAAGGGTAGGTCGTGGTATTGGCTCTACATTTGGTAAAACCTGTGGTCGAGGGCATAAAGGTCAAAAATCACGTAGTGGTGGTTTTCATAAGGTTGGTTTTGAAGGTGGGCAAATGCCTTTACAACGTCGATTACCTAAAGTTGGTTTTAGTTCTCGTAGTAAAAAATATTCAGCGCAAGTTAGATTAAATGAATTAAATTTAGTTGACGCAGATATTATTGATTTAAAGACATTAATTGATGCAAATTTAATTCCTGCAATTTCTAAAACGGCAAAAATAATTTTGTCAGGTAAAGTTGATAAAGCGGTTGTAATTAAAGGACTTAAAGCAACAGTTGGCGCAAAAGCGGCAATTGAAGCAGCTGGCGGTAATGTAGAGGCTTAATTAAGTGAGTAAATCAAGAACAAAAGTGGCAAAAAAAGCAGGTGGTTTATCAGAGCTAAAGTCAAGGTTACTTTTTGTTCTCGGTGCATTGTTTGTTTATCGAGTCGGAGCACATATACCTGTACCTGGGATTGATCCGAAAGCATTGCATTTAATGTTTGAGCAGCAAAGTGGTTCTATTCTGGATATGTTTAACATGTTTTCAGGAGGGGCATTAATGCGCTTAAGTTTATTTGCTTTAGGTATTATGCCTTACATCTCCGCATCTATTATTATGCAGTTGATGACGGTTATTATTCCGACATTAGAGCAAGTAAAAAAAGAGGGAGAGTCTGGAAGGCGTAAAATCTCTCAATACACGCGTTATGGAACGGTTGTTTTGGCAACTTTTCAAGCGATTGGTATTTCAATTGCGTTACAAAATCAAACAGCAGGTGGATTATATGTTGTTATTAATCCAGGTGTTAGCTTTATCGTTATCACTGCAATTACTTTAGTGACTGGCACGATCTTTTTAATGTGGCTTGGTGAGCAAGTAACAGAGAGAGGTATTGGTAATGGTATTTCATTGATTATTTTTGCTGGTATTGTCTCAGGATTACCATCAGCTATTGGTGGAACTTTGGAACTTGCAAGAACTGGAGAAATGAATGGCGCATTTATTGTTTTGCTATTCTTGGTTGCCATAGCGGTTACAGCCTTAGTTGTTTTTGTTGAAAGAGGTCAGCGTCGCATTATAATTAATTATCCTAAGCGTCAGCAAGGGCGAAAAATTTATGATGGGCAAAGTAGTTTTCTACCTTTAAAATTAAATATGGCTGGGGTTATTCCGCCTATTTTTGCTTCAAGTATTATTTTATTTCCAGCAACTATTGCGGGTTGGTTTGGTAATGCTGAAGGATTTTCTTGGTTGAGTGATATTTCTACGTTGTTGTCACCTGGACAGCCTATTTATGTAATGTTTTATGCTACAGCGATTATTTTCTTTTGTTTCTTTTATACCGCCTTAGTTTTTAATTCAAAAGAAACTGCTGATAATTTAAAAAAATCAGGCGCTTTTTTGCCAGGTGTTAGACCTGGAGCTCAAACAACCGCTTATATAGATAAAGTAATGACTCGCTTAACTTTAGTTGGCGCGTTCTATATTACTTTGGTATGCTTATTACCTGAGTTTTTAATTGTTTATTGGAATGTTCCGTTCTATTTTGGTGGAACTTCGCTATTAATTATCGTTGTTGTGGTGATGGATTTTATTTCACAATTGCAGACGCATTTGATGTCGCAACAATACGAAGGGCTGATGAAAAAAGCCAATCTTAAAAAATAATTCTCGTAAGGAGTTGAATTATGAAAGTTCGCGCATCTGTAAAGAAAATTTGTCGTAGCTGTAAAATCGTAAAAAGAAATGGAGTTGTTAGAGTGATCTGTAAGGACGGTCGTCATAAACAACGTCAAGGATAATATTTATTGCGCTAGATTTTGTAGGATGTTATAATTTTGCGCTTAACTTTAAAATACCATCATGGGAGTACTAGATGGCACGTATTGCTGGAATAAATATAGCAGAGCATAAACACGCAGAAATCGCGTTGACATCTGTCTATGGGATTGGTCGCCAAACTGCTAAAAGCATTTGTAAAGAAATCGGTGTTGAGTCTTCGATAAAAATAAAAGAGTTAACAGAAGAGCAGTTGGAAGCAATTCGTAATGTTATTTCAAAAATGACGGTTGAAGGCGACCTTCGTCGTGAAGTGTCGATGAATATTAAACGGCTAATGGACTTAGGCTGTTATCGTGGAATTAGGCATCGTAGAGGTCTGCCGTTAAGAGGTCAGAGAACACGAACTAATGCGCGTACTCGTAAAGGTCCTCGTAAACCAATTAGAAAATAAGATATTATGGCAACTCAAAATCGTTCTAAAAAACGCATCAAAAAAGAAGTGGCAGATGGCATTGCTCATGTTCACGCTTCATTTAATAACACAATTGTAACCATTACTGATAGAAAGGGTAATGCACTATCTTGGGCTACCTCTGGTGGTTCAGGATTTAGAGGTTCACGTAAAAGCACGCCTTTTGCCGCACAGGTTGCCGCAGAAAAAGCGGGTAATATTGCCTTAGAATATGGAATGAAAAACCTTGATGTAATGATTAAAGGGCCAGGACCTGGGAGGGAATCTGCGGTAAGGTCGCTTAATAACTTAGGTTTTAAGATTACTAACATCGTTGATGTGACTCCCATTCCTCATAATGGTTGTCGCCCCCCTAAAAAACGTCGCGTTTAAGATTTCGGAGTAGTTATTATGGCAAGATATCTGGGACCTACTTGTAAGTTAAGTCGTAGAGAAGGCACGGATCTGTTTTTAAAGAGCAGAGGCAAGTCTTTAGAAGGTAAATGTAAATTAGAACAACGCCCTGGTCAACATGGTACAGCGCGAGTGAGAAGTTCTGATTATGCGTTACAATTAAGAGCAAAACAACGAATTCGTAGAATTTATGGAGTGCTAGAGAAGCAATTTAGAAATTACTACAAAATGGCTGCGTTGCAGAAAGGTGCGACAGGTGAAAATTTATTAAATTTATTAGAGTCACGTCTTGATAATGTTGTTTATCGGATGGGGTTTGCCTGTACACGTGCAGAAGCACGTCAACTAGTTTCTCATAAATCTATTGTTGTCAATGGTCAATTGACTAACATCCCTTCTTACCAAGTAAAATCTGGTGATGAGATTAAAATTAGAGAAAAATCTAAAAAACAGCAACGTATTATGGATGCTTTAACTGTTACTGAACAATATGGTTTTCCTGTTTGGGTTGAGACTAACTCTAAAGAAATGTCAGGAACATTTAAATCTCTTCCTGAACGTGTTGATTTAGGTAGTGATATGAATGAACAGTTAGTTGTAGAGCTTTATTCTAAATAATTAGGTCTGAGATATAATTTATGCAAAAATCTATTGCTGGCTTATTAAAACCAAATTTGGTTGATGTGGTCAGTCATTCTGCAAACCATTCAAAAATTGTTGTTGAACCACTAGAGCGTGGTTTTGGACATTCGCTTGGGAATGCACTTAGAAGAGTCATGTTATCATCTATTTCTGGCTGTGCCGTTACTGAGGTTGAAATAGAGGGCGTCTTGCATGAATACTCAACTATTGACGGTATTCAAGAAGATGTTATTGATATTTTATTGAACTTAAAACAACTTGCTATTATCTTACATTCTAAGGATGAGATCACCTTGTCTTTAAGAAAAAGTGGTACAGGTGTTGTAACAGCGGCAGATATAGATTTGCCTCATGATGTTGATATTGTTAATCCTGATCAGGTCATTGCACACTTGACGCAAGCTGGTGAATTAAATATTCGCATTAAAGTTGAACGTGGACGCGGTTATGTTCCTGCTAATGTCAGAAAAGAACAATTAGATGGTTCGTCACCAGTTGGTGCATTGATGGTTGATGCACTTTTTAGTCCTGTGATTAAAGTGGCTTATCATGTTGAGAGTACTCGTGTTGAACAACGTACTAATTTAGATAAACTTATTGTTGAGTTGGAAACCAATGGTACGGTAGACCCAGAAGAGACAATTAAGCTTGCGGCAACTATTTTACACGATCAGTTATCTGTATTTGTTGATTTTGAAAAAGTACATGAACAAGCTGCAGAAGAGACTGTTGTTGAAGAAGAAACATTTGATCCTGTGTTATTAAGACCTGTTGATGATTTAGAATTAACAGTACGTTCAGCGAATTGTTTAAAAGCTGAAAATATTTTTTACATAGGTGATTTAATTCAACGAACTGAAGTTGAATTATTAAAAACCCCAAATTTAGGCAAAAAATCATTGACTGAAATTAAAGATATTCTTGCAATGAAAGGATTATCTTTAGGAATGCGTCTTGAAAACTGGCCTCCTGAAAATCTGGTTGATCAAAGCCAGGCTGGAATTTAACAAACTGAAGGTTATCTCAAAATGAGACATCGTAAATCTGGAAGACAACTAAATAGAAATAGTAGCCATCGTAAAGCTATGTTTAGCAACATGGTTAGCTCTATTATTAAACATGAGTTGATAAAAACAACATTACCTAAAGCGAAGGAATTACGAGGTTTTGCAGAACCTTTAATTACTTTAGCAAAGAAGGACTCTGTTGCTAACAGACGTTTAGCGTTTGCAAGACTACGTGATAAGGATGCTGTTGCCAAATTATTTAGTCAATTAGGTCCTCGTTATCAGGATAGAACTGGTGGTTATTTAAGAGTAATGAAATGTGGGTTTAGAACAGGTGATGATGCACCAATGGCTTACGTTGAATTGGTTGATAGACCTGATTCTGAAAGTACCGAAGATTGATAGAGAACATGATAATATAGTTTTAAAAAAGCCAGTTTATAACTGGCTTTTTTTATATTTTACGATTTTATTTAAACTTTATTTTTCGAGTAATTCTATTTTATTTGTTTTCCCATCCCATTCATCAGCATCTGGAAGTGAGTCTTGTTGCTCAGTAATGACAGGCCAAGTTTGAGATAACTCAGCATTTAATTCAATGAAATGCTCTTGGTTATCAGGTAATTCATCTTCAGCGAAAATAGCATTAGCAGGGCATTCTGGTTCACATAAAGTGCAATCAATACATTCATCGGGATCAATAACTAAAAAGTTTGGACCTTCATGGAAGCAATCGACTGGGCAAACTTCGACACAATCGGTATATTTACATTTAATACAGTTTTCTGTTACTACAAAAGCCATGTTTATTTACCAAGATTTGTTAGTAGGAATAATATTAATTTAACTCGTTATATTAGCAGAATTAGAAAAATAATTCATTTTAAATTTTATATATGATGATATATTATGGATAATGACTTAGTTTATATTGAGGCAATGTTAGAACGAACAATGGGAGATCGCTTATTAGCAATTACGTTATTTAAGAAATTATTTTTAGAATTTCCAAGGCAAATAATAGAGATAGAAATAGCTGTTGAACAAAGTCAGATTATTGTTGCTCGAAAAAAACTTCATAAATTACAAGGTTCATTAAGTTTTTGTGGTTTTTTTGAGCTTAAGTCATTAGCAAAGAACTTAGAAGAAAGATTATTAAATAATGATTTAGATAGAGTGGTAGAGGATTTATCTGTATTAGTACAAGAGATTACCTTATTTAATGGTTTGCAAGAAAAAATTTTACAGCAGCTACGTTAGTTTTATTAACGATATTTTAATATTATTAAAATCTAAATTAAAACTCTTAACTCTTGAACTCCAGTAGTTATTTTATCTATTGCATATTCTATATTATCTGCATTGCTAAAGCGTCCAAAGCTAATACGTATCGCACCATATAATCTATCACCCTCTATACCCATTGCCCTTAAAACATAAGAAGGTTCTATTGTTCCTGAGGAGCAGGCGGAAGCTGATGATACTGCAATTTCATTTTGCAAACGAATTAATAACATATCCGAGCTAATATTTTTAAAACTTATATTAATAATATAGGGTAGGCTATGCTTTAAATCACTATTGATTATCAAACCTTCTAGTGGTTTTAGTCCCGTTAATAATTGTGTTCTAAGGTTTAAAGCGTGGTCATAGTCTTTTTGTTGTCTTTCACAGGCAATGGTTAAGGCTTTGGCGAACCCCATAATTTGATGAGTTGCTAATGTACCTGCTCTAAGTCCATACTCCTGATTTCCCCCGTTAAATAATGGTTTTAATATGATTTTATGTCGATTGCGAATATATAAACAACCAATGCCTTTAGGTGCGTAAAATTTATGACCAGAAATAGATAACAAGTCTATGGGAATTTTCGTTAAATCTATGTTTAATTTTCCAGTAGCTTGTGCTGCGTCAACATGAAAAAAGATATTTTTAGCGTATGCGAGTGCTGCAATCGCTTCTATATCTTGAATATAACCCGTTTCATTATTAACATACATAATAGAAATAATTAAAGTTTCATGGGTAATTTCCCGTTCAATTTGTTCTATAGTGATTTTTCCATAAATATCAGGGTATAAATAAGTTACACTGAAACCTTCCTGTTCTAAGGCTTTACAAGTGTCTAAGACTGATTTATGCTCAGTTGCAGAAGTAATGATGTGCTTGTTTTTATCTTGGGTAGCATAGGCAATACCTTTTAAGGCTAAATTATTTGCTTCAGTTGCTCCAGAAGTAAAAATAATATCTTTTTCCCTGCAATTTAAACAATCGGCAATCTGTATTCTAGCCTGTTCTACCACTTTTTCTGCCTGCAAACCAATGTAGTGCTGCGTTGAAGATGGGTTGCCAAAAATACCATCTATATCTAAAAATTTTTTCATTACCTCAACAACTTGAGGGTCTATGGGAGTTGTTGCTGCATAGTCTAAATAAACAGGCTGTTTCATATAAATTATCCTTTATAATATCTAATTAATTAGTAAATTTTAATCTCATTTTACTCAATATGAAATTTAACAGTAAAAAAATGACCTTCGGTAGGCATGAAACGTTTGCCTTACGTTACGCTTGGTTGACAAAGGGCTTTCAAGAGTTTCAAAAAAATTCAAATGTTTTTGAACCCGATAGAGGTACGCTACGCTTAGGTGTTGGAAAAAACATGGTTAATGCTATTCGTTACTGGCTACTGGCAACGCGATTATTAGAAAAAACAAAACAGGGTCTAAAAGAAACTGAAATTGGCCAGGCTATTTTTGCAAAAGGGGGTTATGACCCTTATCTGGAAGATGAGGCTACTTTATGGCTGATTCATTGGTTATTAGCAAGTAATGCAGAAAAAGCCACAGCTTGGTTTTGGTTTTTCAATTATTACTATAAAACCAAATTTTCGCGTGAAGAAGTGGCAATTGACTTAGAAGCATTTATTAATGATAGCCTTGAAGGAAAAAGAAAGGCACCGAGTGAAAATACCTTAAAAAAAGAGGTTAATATTTTATTACGCATGTACTTACGAAGTGTGGCAGAAAATAAAACGCCTTTAGAAGATTTATTAGACGCGCCGTTGATACCGTTAAATTTAATTCAATTTGATGCGTTAGATAAACGTTATCAATTAAAACCTATGATGCAAAGCATTTTGCCTTGTCACATTTTAGGATTTGCTTTGGCTGAATTATTTACCGACAGAGACACTAACATTATTTCTATTAAAGATTTGATGTATGCAACCAATGATTATCCTGCGCTTGGTTCGGTATTTAAGTTAACTGAAAGTACTTTGTTAGCTAAGATTGAACAACTCACTGTAAAATTTCCACAATTCTTTGAAATTCGTGACGATGCAGGATTACATCAGGTTTTTTTAATTAAACCCGTTAAAGCAATTACATTTTTAGATGATTATTACCGAAATGAGGATAAGGCAACCGTATGAGTCTGTTAGATAAAGTTCACATCAATACACATTATACTCGTTCAATTAATTTAGAACGTGATGCTAACTCGATAGAGGTGATAAAAGCCTATATTCCAACAAATCGTGCTTTAAAAACACTGATTCAAATTAGGACAATGTTTAATAAAGAAGATAGTGTTCGTGCATGGTCTTTAGTCGGCTCTTATGGTTCTGGAAAATCGGCATTTAGTGTTTTTTTATCGCAGTTATTAAATCAAAAAGCGATAGAAAATCATCAAGCGGCGATAAATGTTTTAAAACAAGTAAATAAAAATTTGGCGGAATCTTATCTTAATGCTGGGAATTATTGTTGTGTTTTATTAACAGGTTCACCTGAACCGTTAGTACACCATTTTGTACACAATTTATTGCAGGCTGCAAAGCAATATTTTGTTACTCAAGATGAATCGGTTATTTCTGAATTAGAGCAACTTAGCAAAATTTCAGAACCTGCAATCAGCGATGTTATGAAGGCTTTGAAAAATTTACAACAAGCGATTGCTGACATTGCAGGCGGCGGTATTTTAATCGTGATTGATGAACTCGGTAAGTTTTTAGAATATGAAGTTCGTCACAATCGACATGATATTTATTTATTGCAACAACTAGCAGAACACGCACAAAAAGGACATACGGCAAATTTAAATATTGTGGTGTTACTGCATCAAAACTTTGAGCAATATGCAAAAAACGGCGGGGAAAATCTTAAACATGAATGGGCTAAAATTCAAGGACGTTTTGAACAAATTCCTTTTTTAGAGTCAACAGAACAAACTTTACGTGTTGTTGCTGTGGCATTAAACATTGATGATAGCATAACCGTTAGCGTATTAGAAAAAATTCAAAAGCAAGCTAAAAACATAGCAAAAGAGTTAGCTAATAATCATGCTTTAATCGGAACTTTAAACGAGCAAAGCGCGGCTAGATTATTTAACGATTGTTATCCTTTGCATCCTGTCAGTGCCTTATTGTTGCCTATTCTTTGTCAAAAGCTTGCACAAAATGAGCGTACTTTATTTAGTTATTTAGGCAGCAATGAACCTCATGGATTTAAAGATAGTTTAAGTCGTTGTCAAAAGTTAGGTGATTGGATTTATCCGCACGAAATTTATGATTATTTTATTGCTAATCAAACAGCGATGATTAGTAACCATTTTACGCATAGACGTTGGGCAGAAGTAGTCACCGCTTTAGAACGGTTGACGAATGCTAGTTTAAAAGAAGTTCAGTTATTAAAAACCATTGGTTTGTTGAATATTATCAATGCTCAAGCGGGCTTTAAGGCTTCTAAAGCAGTTTTAGCACTTTGTTTACCGACTAAAAACGCGGCGAAAGCAGTTTGTGAAACTTTATCTGAAAAATCAATTATTACCTATCAAGGGTTTAATCATGAATACCGTGTTTGGCAAGGCAGCGATTTTGATTTAGAAGCTGCGATTATTGAACAACGACAATTATTAGGTTTTATTTCTTTATCTGAACAGTTAAATAACCGTCATCATTTATTACCGATTGTTGCGCGTAAATACAGTATTGAAACAGGAGCATTACGCTATTTTATTCCGTATTTTACAGATAGCCACAGTTATCAAAGTATGGAAAAAACAACAAAAAATGCACGGATTATTTTTTATTTAAGTGAAACACAAGCCGATCAGGTCTCATTTGAGCTGGTAAAAAGTTATTGTTCTAAAGTTGATATTGTCGTATTTTATGAAAATAGTACACAGTTACGAGATAAATTAATCAGAGTATTGGCTTTAGAACACGTTAGAAAGAAGACCCCTGAGTTAAATTCAGACCCTATTGCGATGCGTGAGTTTAAAGATCATTATGAAAATGCGCTTTCTCAGGAAAAAGTATTTTTGAATGCGCTTATTGATAGCCCACAGCAGCATCAATGGTTTTGTAATAATCAAGTTTTAGAAATTAATAATAAACGCGCTTTACAAACGGTATTATCTAAGACTTTAAAGCAACTTTATTACTTTTCTCCGATTATTAAAAATGAATTGATTAATAAAGACAATCCGTCTCCGCAAGTAAATTCGGCTAAGAGAAAATTATTAGTGGCAATGTTAACTCATAGTCAAGAAGCTGATTTAGGCATAGAGAAATTTCCAGCAGAAAAAAGTATTTACAGGGCGTTATTACAGGCAAGTGGTTTGCACAGAAAGGTTAAAGGTGAATGGCAATTTTGTTCACCTAATAAAGAAGATTCAAACCACTTTAAAGCAGTTTGGCAACGGCTTGAAGATTTTTTAGAGCAATCAGAGCCATCACCTTTAGCGTTTACTACCTTAAATCAGGTGCTTAATGACCCCCCTTATGGTATTAAAGCGGGTGTATTACCTATTTTATATTTTGCTATTTTTTTAGCGTATCAGCATGAGTTAGCGTTATATGAGGAAGGGATTTATGTACCATATCCTTCCGTTGAGCATATAGAGCGTTTTTCACGTTCTCCAGAGCGTTTTAGTGTGCAGCGTTTTCGTATTGAAGGAATGAGATTATCTATATTCAAGGAATATACGAAAGCTTTATACGAAAATAAGGAAACAGCAGATGATTTGTTATCTATTGTAAGACCACTTGCTAAGTTTATGGATAATTTGCCTGAATATACAAAAAAAACTAAGTGTATTTCAGATAAATCTCAACAAGTAAGAAATACATTTTCTTTAGCGAAGTCACCTGAAAAACTATTGTTTGAAGTTTTACCTAAAGCGTGTGGATTACCCATAATTAATCCTAAAAAAGAAAATGGAAAAGATTTGGAAGGTTTTGCTGAAACCTTAACTAATATTTTACGCGAATTAAAGTATGCTTATCCGAATATGCTAAAACATCAGTGTGAATTAATTTGTAGTGCATTTAATTATTCAACAAGTACCAAATTAAAAGAATTACGCCATAATATTTCTGGACGTTTTTCTGGTTTAGAGGATTATACAATTGATGAAAAGGGGGTAAGGGGTTTTATTGTTCGAGTGATAAATATAATTGTTGATGATAATGAATGGTTAAATAGTTTGCTGATATTTTTAGCGAACAATAAATCACCTCAACGTTGGCAAGACAGTGATTTACCTGCTGTTGAATTTTCATTAAAAAACACGGCTCGTCATATTAATGATTTGGAAAATTTGCGAGTTTATTAT
>DAOUSN010000009.1 GCA_030627205.1 Methylococcaceae bacterium | reverse complement strand
TATTCTAACCAACTGAACTACCGCTCCTTTAATCTGGTGGGTGCTGAGGGGTTCGAACCCCCGACCCTCGCCTTGTAAGGGCGATGCTCTCCCAACTGAGCTAAGCACCCGACTAAAGAGATGCTAGTTTACCGCATCTTTTAAACTTTTACCAGCTTTAAATGAAGGAATTTTTGCAGCTTTGATTGTAATCTCCGCTCCTGTTTGTGGATTACGGCCTTTTCTTTCCGCTCTATCCTTTACAGAAAATGTTCCAAAGCCTACTAATGCTACGTTTTCACCTTTTGCTAGTTCAGATGTGACTGCTGTAAGAAAACCGTCCAAAGCCTTTCCTGCATCTGCTTTTGTTAATTCAGAGTTCACAGCAATTGCGTCAATTAGTTCTGATTTGTTCATTTTTCCCCCTTAGGAAATATTTAGTTTATAGTTATGTTTTACAAAATAATTAAAATTTCTTAAATACTGCCTGTACTTTAAGGCTTAAGAAATTATGTCATTTATAACAATGCCGTCTTAAGGTGTCAAGCATTTAAAAGCCCACAGACCTTATGTTTTAAGGATTTGCTAACAATTAAGCACAAAATCCTTTAATATTTATAAGAATTCCTTGTGTATCTAGGCCACATAAGTTTAATAATTCCTCCCGTGTCCCTTGTTCAACGAACTGATTAGGTAGACCTATGTTTAATACGGGCATTAATATTTTTTGAGCTTGTAAAAATTCATTAACCGCACTGCCAGCTCCTCCTGCGATAACATTTTCCTCTACAGTAACGATAACATCATGCGTTTTTGCAAGCTCTAAAATTAAGTTTTCATCTATCGGTTTGACAAAACGCATATTGATGGCAGTTGCTCCTAACTGTTTTGCGGATGCTATGGATGCGGTTACCATACTGCCCCATGCTAAAATAGCAATTCGTTCACCTTGATGACAAATTTGTGCTTTTCCTATTTCAAGTTCAGTCATGGTTGCATTAACCTTAACCCCAGGTCCTTTTCCTCGTGGGTAGCGTACAGAAGCAGGCCCTTTATAGATAAAACCTGTATAAAGCATTTGTCGTGATTCATTTTCATCAGCAGGTGCCATCACTACCATGTTAGGTATACAACGTAGATAACTGTAATCAAAAGATCCTGCATGGGTTGGACCATCAGGACCTACAAGACCAGCTCTATCTATTGCAAATAATACGTCTAAGTTTTGTAAAGCAACATCGTGAATTAGTTGGTCATAAGCACGTTGTAAAAAAGTTGAGTAAATAGCTACGACAGGTTTAGCTCCTTGACATGCCTGACCTGCTGCTAAAGTAACTGCGTGTTGTTCGGCAATCGCAACATCAAAATAACGTGTTGGATAGGTTTCAGAGAATTTGACTAAACCAGAGCCTTCACGCATGGCAGGGGTAATTCCTAGTAAGCGTTCATCAATGGCTGCCATATCACATAACCACTGTCCAAAAACTTGGGTGTAAGTTGGATGGGCGGACGGTTTAGAGACTGGTAAGTTATCTTTACTAGGATCAAAAGCGGGAACTCCATGATAAGCTAGAGGGTCTTTTTCAGCGGGTGAATAACCTTTACCTTTTTTAGTGACAATATGCAAAAACAATGGTCCGGAAAGATTTTTTAAATTTTCCAGTGTTGATACCAGCATATCAATATCGTGACCATCAATCGGTCCAATATAGTTAAAACCTAATTCTTCAAATAAAGTTCCAGGAACAATCATCCCTTTCATGTGCTCTTCGGTTTTTTTTGCTAATTCCCAAACACTTGGCATTTTACTTAAAACTTTTTTACTTTCTTTTTTTACTGAAGAATAAAGTTTACTGGATAATACTTTGGTTAAATAATTACTCATCGCACCAACAGGTGGAGAGATAGACATATCGTTATCATTTAAGATAACTAATAAATTAGCATCTAATGCACCAGCATGATTCATTGCTTCATAAGCCATGCCTCCTGTAATACTACCATCACCAATAATGGCGACCATCTTTTTATCTTCACCTTTTAATTCAGCGGCAATTGCCATTCCTAAGGCAGCGCTGATAGAGGTGCTTGAATGACCTACACCAAAAGCATCATATTCACTTTCACTACGTGTAGGAAAAGCTGATACGCCATTTTTAGCACGTATAGTTGGCATTGCTTGTTTTCGACCTGTTAAAATTTTATGCGGATAAGCTTGATGACCAACATCCCAAACCAACTGGTCTTCTGGGGTATTAAAAATATAGTGAAGTGCAACGGTAAGCTCAACCGTTCCAAGACCTGCGGAAAAATGTCCACCAGAAATGCTCACGGTGTGAGTTAAATATTCACGAAGTTCTTTGCATAGCTGTTGAAGTTTATTTTTCGGTAACTCGCGAATATCGGCGGGCAAATTAATGGTGTCTAATAATGGATAGTTACCGGATACGGTATTCATGGGTCAGTTTGTCCTTTATTTAGGGCGCGTTATTTAATGAAAAATGGCGGTAATGTGACTATTCTTAAACTTAATCTAATGATTACGTTGAATAATATAAAGTGATAAATCACGTAGTAAATTTGCTTCGTCACCAAAATTATCAAGACTTGCTATTGCTTGTTCATGTAATTCTAGGGCTTTTTGTTTTGCTTTTGCTAATCCTAAGAGATTAGGGTAGGTGGGTTTATTATGATTTTGATCTTTACCTTGCGTTTTTCCAAGGGTTGCCGTATCACTCTCTTCGTCTAAAATATCATCTTTAACTTGAAATGATAGTCCTATGCATTTTGCATAGCGATCTAATTTTTGGGCAGTATCTATTGCAAGATCACTTTTAGCTAAGGCAGCTATGTTAACGCTGGCACGAATTAACGCGCCTGTTTTATGAATGTGCATGTTTTCTAACTCTGGTAAACTAATTTGTTTGCCGACAGAATTTAGATCTATTGCTTGTCCGCCAACCATACCTTGTGATCCACTGGCTTTAGTTAATGCCGTTATCATTTGTAAACGTTGCTTTGCTGTCGCTTTTATAGTTAGATCATTGGCTAAGGTTTCAAAAGCTAAAGCTTGTAGTGCATCACCAGTTAAAATCGCTGTTGCTTCATCAAAAGCGATATGGTTTGTTGCTTTTCCTCGTCTTAGATTATCATCATCCATTGCGGGTAAATCGTCATGGATTAATGAATAAACATGAATAAACTCTACGGCACATGCTATGCCATCTAAACTATCCATCTCAAGACCTAAAGCTTTTCCTGTACTGTACGTTAGCACGGGACGCATTCTTTTTCCACCATCTAATGTACTATAACGCATTGCTTGGTGAAGGCGTTGCGGTAAAATATTGGCTTGAGGTAGTCGTGCATTTAAGGCTTTTTCAACACGGTTTTGACAAAGGGTTATCTGTTCTTTTAATGCGTTACTCATAGATAAAAGCTCCAAAGTTTATGAGGCGTTTTTAATAACTAAACAATATATTTTTAATGTTTATACTTTAAAATTCTTTATGAAAGATGCC
Organism: Methylococcaceae bacterium; assembly: GCA_030627205.1. Taxonomy (GTDB): domain Bacteria; phylum Pseudomonadota; class Gammaproteobacteria; order Methylococcales; family Methylomonadaceae; genus WTBX01. The sequence goes on along the minus strand of DAOUSN010000009.1, from coordinate 54,263 downwards.
AAGTAAAGATAGATTTATTTTTCAGACATCGTAATAAATTAGATTAATGATACGATGTAATCCTGTCGTGATTAAATATGTGCTTTAGTAAAATCAATAAAATTGATTGCTTACTTAAAACGTAACCGACTATTATATCTTAAATTAAACCAAGTGATTAGTAAGTATGACCAGTGATTATAATGCTGCGGCAATTGAAGTATTAACAGGACTTGAGCCAGTTAGAAAAAGACCAGGAATGTATACGGATACAACTCGTCCAAACCATTTAGTATTAGAGGTTGTTGATAATAGTGTTGATGAGGCTATGGCAGGTTTTGCCACTTATATTGAAATAAATGTATACCAAGATGGTTCGATAAAAGTCACTGATAATGGTCGTGGAATGCCTGTTGACTTACATCCTGAACAGGGTATTCCTGGTGTAGAAGTAATTTTAACTCAACTTCATGCTGGCGGTAAATTTTCAAATAAAAATTACCAATTTTCAGGAGGTCTGCATGGTGTTGGCGTTTCTGTGGTTAATGCACTTTCGTCAAAACTAGAAATAACCATCAAACGAGGAGGAAAAGTTTATCAGATGCAGTTTGCAAATGGAGATAAACAAACTGATTTAATTGAAATAGGAGTGGTTGGTAAACATAATACTGGAACTACAATATTATTTTTACCGAACAGTCATTATTTTGATTCCAGTAAAATTTCAGTTTTAAAATTAAAACAGGTTTTACGGGCAAAGGCGGTGTTATTGCCTGGTTTAAAAATCAGTCTTCAAGATGAGAGCAGTAATGAGCAGTGGAATTGGCAATATAAGGAAGGGTTAAAAGAATATCTGCTTGATCGTGTCGGTGAAGTAGAGTTTTTTCCAGAACAACCTTTCATGGCAGAGTTATTAGCAAAAAATGAGACCGTAGAATGGGGGGCTATTTGGACTGTAGATAATTTACCAGAAACTGTTAATGAAAGTTATGTCAATTTAGTACCGACTACCCAAGGAGGTACACATGTTAATGGTTTTAGAGCAGGTTTAACTGAAGCCATTCGTGAATTTTGTGATTTTAGAACTTTATTACCTCGTGGTATAAAAATTGCGCCTGAAGATGTGTTAGAGCATTGCCATTTTATTTTATCGGTAAAATTAGAAGACCCTCAGTTTTCTGGACAAACAAAGGAGCGTTTAAGTTCTCGAGAGTGTGTGGCTTTTATTTCGGGGGTAGTAAAAGATCGTTTTAGTTTATGGCTAAATCAGCATCCACTTGAGGGTGAAAATATTGCTGAGATTATTTTATCTAGTGCGCAAAAACGTTTGAAATCTGCTAAAAAGATTATTCGTAAAAAAATATCACAAGGACCTGCATTGCCAGGAAAATTAGCTGATTGTTCGGGGCAAGATATATCACGAAGTGAGTTATTTTTAGTTGAAGGTGATTCAGCAGGAGGATCGGCTAAACAGGCACGAGAACGTGAGTTCCAAGCTATTATGCCTTTGCGTGGGAAAATTTTAAATACTTGGGAGGTCGATTCTTCTCAGGTAATGGCATCCCAAGAAGTTCATGATATAGCAGTTGCATTAGGGATAGATCCAGACTCTGATAATTTAGCTAATTTACGTTATGCAAAAGTGTGTATTTTAGCGGATGCTGATTCAGATGGAAATCATATCGCTACTTTAATTTGTGCGTTATTTTATCAGCATTTTAGACCATTAGTTAATGCAGGGCATGTATTTGTAGCGATGCCGCCTTTATATAGAATTGATGTGGGCAAACGGGTTTTTTATGCGTTAGATGAGGCTGAACGTTTAGGCGTTTTAAATCGAATTAAAACTGAAAAAATAAAAGGGGTTATTAATGTACAGCGTTTCAAGGGCTTAGGCGAAATGAATCCAGACCAATTACGTGAAACAACTATGAATCCAGATACGCGTCGGTTGGTACAATTAACTATTGAAAAAGATGATGATACCTGTGAAATAATGGACTTATTACTCGCAAAAAAACGTTCGCAAGATCGTAAAATCTGGTTGGAAGATAAAGGTAATTTAGCTCAAATTTAATGTCAGAAAACCCTCATTTAATAATGAGGGTTTTCTGTAGTAATTATTCTACGAATGTATTACCAGGAGGATGATTTCTTTCCAAAACTTGTTCTTTAGATTGAGCTGCTGCTTGAGGCTCAAGATGCTCAGTTTCTCTTTGTTTTAAGATAACAACTAGGGTAATAGTAATTACAGCGATAACGCCTATAACTAGGAAAAAGTTATCTTTTTCTTTTTTTTCAGCCATTTTTATATCCTCTATTTGGATTATTTTATTATAATTAACGAAAAATCTATTCGGTTAATAAGGTGACAGCACAATAGCTAATAACTAGAGAGCTTTTGTGTCGGTGAAAACTTATTTCTTTTAAACGACAGTTGTATTTTTATCATGATGTTCTTAGCATGTCAAAATAAACTGTAAAATTTAAAGTCTATCGGCACTTTTTCTAAAGTGTGACTGTATCTAAGATAAGGAGCTAAGTATTTGCTACTACTGGTTTTATTTTATTCAGGCTAGGTTCAGGTTAAATGTGAAGAAAATATTTGTTCTACAGCAAGTACTGCGGTATTAAAAAAATAGGGTTTAAAGATACCGTGCAAGCAGACCCTTATCGCCTTTAATTTCTGGCAATGGGATTTTTACTTCATAACCACCACCTAATGCCTGTTGCATTTTATGACCGTGCATATCTTCCATATCGGTTACCACAATATCTTGATTACCGTTTGGTAAAATTAATTCCACTTTATCACCGACACTAAATTTATTTTTAACATTAATTTCAGCAAGCCCTGTTTCATTATCATAAGCTTTAATTTCACCACAAAATTGTTGTCGATGGCTCTTAGAATAGCCGGTTATATAATTTTGATATTCATGAGTATGATGGCGCTGATAAAAACCATCTGTATAACCACGATTGGCAAGATTCTCCAGTATCCCTATTAATTTAGGATTGAATTCACGCCCAGCAAGTGTATCATCAATAGCTTGTCGGTAGGTTTGAGCTGTTCTTGCAACATAATAATGTGATTTAGTACGCCCCTCTATTTTTAAACAATCAACTCCAATTTCAATTAGTCGTTGTACATGCTCTATGGCACGTAAGTCTTTAGAGTTCATTATATAAGTACCATTTTCATCTTCCATAATTGGTAATAATTCACCTTTACGACCTTCTTCTTCTAAAAAATACACTTTATCAGCTAAAGGATGCCGTTCACTTCCACCACAATTGGATACATTCGCAACATTATTAATAGCATCCATAGAAATAGGGGCAACCCCTTGAATATAATCGCCTTCAGCATTTTCATGAGCAGGGAGAGTATCATATTTCCAACGACAAGAATTTGTACACGTTCCTTGATTAGGGTCGCGGTGATTAAAGTAACCTGATAATAAGCAACGTCCTGAGTAAGCAATACATAATGCACCATGAACAAAAACTTCTAACTCCATGTCGGGGCATTGTTGCTTAATTTCAGCAATTTCATCTAATGATAATTCACGTGATAAAATAACTCTTTCTATGCCTTGTGCCTGCCAAAATTTAACGGTAGCATAGTTAACTGTATTTGCTTGTACAGATAGGTGTAATGGCATTTCAGGCCATTTTTCTTTAACCATCATAATGAGACCTAGGTCTGCGATAATTAGTGCATCAGGTTTCATTGCAATAATAGGCTCTATATCTTTAATGAAGGTTTTTATTTTTGAATTATGAGGAATAACGTTAGTTGCTAAGAAAAACTTTTTTCCTAATTGATGCGCTTCATTAATACCTTTAGCAAGGTTTTCTTCTAAAAAATCGTTATTACGAACACGCAAACTGTAACGTGGTTGACCTGCATATACCGCATCCGCACCATAGTCAAAGGCATAACGCATATTTTTAAGTGTTCCTGCGGGTGAAAGTAGTTCAACTTGATTCATAAATTTTAGGGATGAGTTTATTATTAAAAGATAGCTGGTAACTTTTTTAAAAGAAATTAAAGTGCTGGAGCGTTTTTTATGTCAGTGGGTTTTGATTTATTTCCTTTATTTCCTTTATTTATTTTTTCTGATTCTAAGTCATTATTTTCATCTAAAGGGTTTTCGGTTTCATCGGTAATAAAAAGGCTAGCAATTTTTTCTGACATTGTTTTATCTAAATTTCTTTTAGGAACGTCAACGGTTACTTCCTTTGAGCGTTTTTCAGTATTAGAAGTTGGCTTAAAATCACCTTGTATACCTATTAAAATATCCTCTTTAAAATATAAAGAAATTCGCGTTTGCTCCCTTGATTCTCCACCTGACTGGCTAGAATATAAATAATCCCAGCGTTTTTTATGAAATACATCAATTAACATAGGCGATCCCATAACATAAAGTACTTGTCGTTTATTCATGTTCGGTTTTAATTGGTTTATCATTTCTTGACTTACCCGGTTACCTTGCTGTACGTCTATCGTATAAACACCTGGAAGGTTGTTTAAAATAGTTGAACAACCACTAAACATTAAAAAAGCTAACGAGATTAAGAAATAAATTAATTTGTGCATAAAATGAAACTATTTACAAAATCCGAAATGATACAGGATGTTAAGTAATAATCCTATAAACTCTATGCGATTATTCTCAAAAAAAGGCTACAATAGTATCATGTCAACCAATTGAAACCCATGGAGATGTTTTTTTGGAAACTCAAGACTTAAGAAACGCAGGTTTAAAAGTGACTTTACCCAGAGTCAAAATTTTAGAAATTCTGGAAAATGAAGCTAATGAGCGTCATTTAAGTGCCGAACAAGTTTATAAAATTTTATTAAAGGAAGGCGAAGATATAGGTCTTGCAACGGTTTACCGTGTATTAACACAGTTTGAAGCGGCAGGTCTAGTTACGCGCCATCATTTTGAAGGGGGAAATTCAATTTTTGAACTAAATTTAGGCCATCATCATGACCATATAGTTTGTATGAAATGTGGTAAAGTAGATGAATTTATTGATGAAGTAATTGAAAAACATCAAGTAAAAATCGCGACAAAACTAGGTTATACACTTACTAATCATAGTTTGTACTTATATGGTTTTTGTAATCACTGTCAGGATAATTAAATAATAACACCATTATGTTTAAACCTCTTATTGTCTATATTGGTTTGCGTTATACGCGAGCAAAACAGCGAACGCAATTTATTTCTTTTATTACTCTGACTTCGGTATTAGGTATTGCCTTAGGTGTTACCGCGTTGATTGCGGTATTATCAGTCATGAACGGTTTTGAGGCCGAATTACGTGAGCGTATTTTAGGGATGACATCTCACAGTACGATCACTGGGATTAATGGCAAGCTTAGTCATTGGCAAGTATTAGAACAGCAACTTAAGGATTATCCTCATTTGGAAGGCATCGCACCCTTTATTCAAGGTCAAGTGATGGTGAATGCTGGCAGCCAAGTCAGTGGAACGATGTTACGTGGCATTAATCCTAATTATGAGCCTAAAGTTTCAGAAGTAGCTGAAAAAATGTTATATGGTAATCGTTTAACTGATTTAGTGTCTGGAAAATTCCAAATTATTTTAGGAGCAGAATTAGCTACTTATTTAGGGGTTTTTGTAGGTGATAAAATAACAGTTATTAGCCCACAATTGAATTCAACACCTGCGGGTATTTTGCCACGATTACGTCGTTTTACTGTGGTGGGTATTTTTAAAGTGGGAATGTATGAATATGATCGTAATATGGCATTAATTCATATTAATGATGCCGCTAAATTATTTCGGTTAGCCGATCAAGTGTCAGGTTTACGTTTAAAGTTAGATGACGTTTTTGATGCGCCTAAATTAAGCAGGCAGTTGGCTAAGGAACTTTATGATGATGGTTATCGTGTGAGTGATTGGACACAAGCACATGGTAATTTTTTTCGTGCAGTGAAAACTGAAAAACGAGTCATGTTTATTATTTTATTATTAATTGTTGCCGTTGCTGCATTTAATATTGTTTCAACCTTGGTTATGGTTGTCACTGATAAACGTGGTGATATTGCTATTTTAAAAACTCAAGGTTTATCTAATTTATCAGTGATGGGAATATTTATTGTTTTAGGAACTGTTATTGGTATTATTGGCACATTGTTGGGCATATTGGGTGGTGTGTTATTGGCATTAAATATAGAGACTATTGTCCCTGCTATTGAAAATTTATTGGGTTTTGATCTGATGGCGGCAGATGTTTATTACATTAGTGAGGTCCCTTCTAAATTAGTCTGGGCAGACGTTTATCAAATTGCGAGCATGGCATTTATTTTATCATTATTAGCTACGCTTTATCCTGCATGGCAGGCTTCTAAAGTTAATCCTGCTGAGGTATTGCGCTATGAGTAACAAAATTATTTTAGAATGCAAAGGGCTTACTAAACGTTATCAGCAAGGTGAATTAGATGTTGAAGTTTTAAAAGGTGTAGATTTATCAATTGAAGCAGGTTCAAGAGTGGCGATTATGGGTGCATCAGGTTCAGGAAAAAGTACTTTATTGCATTTATTGGGTGGGTTAGAAAAACCGACTACAGGAGAGGTTATTTTAGACCAAGTTAATCTTAATAATATTAATGGGTCTAAACTTGCTAAACTGCGAAATCGCTCCTTAGGTTTTATTTATCAATTTCATCATTTATTGGGCGAATTTACTTTATTAGAAAATGTAGCAATGCCATTGTTAATTGCTAATCAAAGTATAAAAGAGGCGCGACAACAAGCGAATGAATTATTAGATCGTGTTGGGTTAAGTAATCGTGTTCAGCATAAACCAGGTGAATTATCAGGTGGGGAACGTCAGCGAGCAGCGATTGCTAGAGCATTAATTAATCATCCTAACTGTGTGTTGGCAGATGAACCTACAGGAAATTTAGACAGTAAAACTGCAGAAAATATTTATCAATTAATGCAAGAGTTAAATCAAGAATTACAAGTTAGCTTTTTAATTGTTACTCATGATATAGCATTAGCAAATCGTATGGACACAGTATTGCAAATGGAAGATGGTTTAATTGTTGATTCAATCACTCCACCTAAAAAATAAATTTAATATCAACGAATAAGCGAATAAGCCAATGAGTCTTAATCTTAAATTAGCTGAACTAAAAATTAACTCATTGCTAAAACTTTTTAATGAAAGAACGGGGAATAAACTTGAGTTAGTATTAACTCTTAATGAGCGAGATAATAGTTTGCGAGGTTATGCCGCAACTAAGCTTAGAACCAGCGAGGAAGTTATTCATTTTATAGACTTACTCAAACTTAAGGGGCTAAAGGCAAAATCACTACAAAACCATAATTTTATTGTTAAAGTTGAGGTCGACTAGCCTTTTTTAGTGTTGTATGCTTAAATCAACTCGTTTTTTCTGGGCAATAATGATTGCTCAACACAGCTATTAGGTTTTGTGGCATCACCTCACTGCAAAATCTAACCTAATCATGACTAATGAGGTAATAAATTGGAGATATTGATATGAAGAGTCTTACAGCACTCTCTTTAAGCATTGGTAGTTTAGCAGGACTTGCAACCTTTTTAGCCGTAGGGCCATTGAGTGGTATTTTTTTTATCTGGGCAGCAACCATCGCATGGGCAGCTTATTTTGCCTTAGGTGGAAACTGTGGTGCGGCAAAAAATACCATTATTTGTGGTATTTTTGGGGTGTTCATGGCATGGTATGCAGCCGTTTTAATCGCGAGCATTCCTGCTGATTGTATTATTCCTTTTCCATTAATGGCGGGTGTTATTGTTGCTGTTTCTGTTGTTGTGAGTTGTCTTGCTGCCAATATTTCTGTACTCGCGGCGATTCCTGCCACCGTATTAGGTTATTCAGCAACTTTCGCTTATTTGTTACAAACACCTGGTATGTTATCCAAAGACGTGCTTTTAAATACCGATTGGGATAACCCATTATTTGTTATTTCATTCTCTTTAATTGTTGGAACAGCTTTTGGTATTGCCTCTGGAAAACTAGCGGCTAAATGGACAACAATAACCGATTAAAAAATCAATAATATGTTGGGCTACTATTAAAGATAGCCCAACTTAGGATTAGCAGTGATGTAGAAAGGTCTTATCTTATTCGGTTGAAATTGAATTGTTCTTGTTTTTAAGGGCAGCATCTAAAGTATGCCATGCTAATGTGGCACATTTGACTCGTGCAGGATAATCACGAACCCCTGCTAAAACAGCTAATTTTCCTACAGCTTCAAGTTGAATTTCTTCCTCTTTACCTGTGGTCATTTTATGGAAAATTTCAAATAAATCTTCAGCTTCGCGTTCGGTTTTCCCCTTAATTATATCTGTCATTAGTGATACTGAAGCCGTTGAAATAGCGCATCCAGAGCCTTGAAAACTTGCATCCTCAATAACATTATTTTGTAATTTTAAAAATAAGGTTAAGCGGTCGCCACATAAAGGATTAAATCCTTCAACCTTGCGGTCAGCATTATCCATTACCCTGAAATTACGAGGATTACGGTTATGGTCAAAAATAACTTCTTGATAGAGGTCACGTAAATCTTCAAACATGGAATTCCTTTAACTAATTAAATTTAGAGGCATTTTTAAAATAAAAATAAAGTCTAAGTCTTATAAACTTAGGCAAAGCTATTGTAGCAAACTTAAAAGGTATAAAAAATGAAACGAGGTTTTTTTATTACAGGAACAGATACTGGTATTGGTAAAACTTGGGCAACGGTTGCATTAATGAATTATTTTAAAATACGTGGTAAAACTGTTGTAGGAATGAAGCCCGTTGCGACAGGTTGTAAAAAAACTGAAACTGTTTTGAAAAATGAGGATGCACTATTATTACAATACCATAGCTCAATAAAATTAGACTATCAACAAATTAATTCCTATAGTTTTTTAGAACCTGTATCTCCTCATCTGGCAACTTATGATAATGAGGTAAATTTAGATAAAATCAAGAAGGATTTTGATTATTTAAAAACTCAGGCTGATATTGTATTAGTTGAAGGGGTAGGGGGCTGGTTAGTGCCTTTAAATAAGCACCAAGATAATGTTGAAATGCTTGCAAAAAAAATTCAATTACCTGTTATTATGGTAGTTGGTATTCGTTTAGGCTGTATTAATCATGCGCTATTGACTTATCAAGCAATTAAAGCTAGTGGTGTGGTATGTGTGGGTTGGTTAGCGATGACAATTGATCCTAATATGTTAAAAATAAATGAAAATATAAAGACCATACAACAAGCTATAGATACACCTTTGTTAGGTTGTCTTCCTTATTTAGAAACTGCAGATTTTAAGTTATTAGCCAGCAAGATTACTTTTAATTAAATTTTAGATACCATAAGATAGCTGAAAAAAGTTGATTTAATCCACGCTGCTCGTTATAATTACTCGCTGTGCAATGGAGAGAAGAATATGGCGGTGAAAAGAAAAATTTCGACTGTCGGTAAAATTCTAAAGTTACAAGTTATTGTTATTGCAATAATTTGCTTAGGTTTTTACCTCATTGGCGGAGAAGCTAAAATATTGTCGTCTTTTTTAGGGGGCGTTACGGCATTCTTACCCAATCTTTATTTTGCACTGAGGATTTCACGAGTGACAGAGCAGGATGCTCAAAAAATTGTTCGTTCTTTTTATGTAGGGGAATCAGGAAAGCTAATCTTAACAGTAATGCTGTTTGCGATGATTTTTCAAATTCCTACTATAGAATTATTACCGCTGTTGACCGCTTATGTCGCAGCCCTATCAGTTTTTTGGTTCGCGTTAATCATTCGCGACTAATTTTTTAAAGTGAGGAAAAATGGCTACTGAAGCTCATGCAGCCGAAGGCGCAACAGGATATATTGTTCATCATTTAACTCCTTTTTCAGTGGGTGAGGGTTTTTGGACATTACATCTCGATACCTTGTTTTTCTCAGCCGTTTTAGGCTCGTTGTTTATTTGGTTTTTTAAGACAGTCGCAGAAAAAGTAACCGCTGATGAACCTAATTTAATGCAAAATTTTGCTGAAATGATCATTGAATTTGTCGATCAGCAAGTTAAAGATACATTTCATGGAGAAAGTAAATTAATTGCGCCTTTAGCTCTCACTATCTTTTGTTGGGTTTTTCTTTGGAATGCAATGGATTTGTTACCTGTTGATTTGATGCCTGGAATTGCTTCAATGATGGGTGTTGACTATATGCGAGTTGTCCCTAGCACAGATTTAAATGGAACTTTTGCTCTCTCATTTAGCGTATTCTTCCTGATTATTTTTTATAATCTCAAAATAAAAGGAGTCTTAAGCTTTTCTAAAGAAATTTTATTTCACCCTTTTAATACAGTTTTTTTAATTCCTTTCAATATCCTTTTAAATCTGGTTGAGTATATAGCTAAACCTGTTTCACTCGCGTTACGTTTATTTGGAAATTTGTATGCAGGGGAATTAATCTTTATTTTAATTGCTTTAATGCCTTGGTATATTCAACCTCTACTGGGTTTTCCATGGGCTGTTTTTCATATTTTAATTATTACTCTTCAGGCCTTCATCTTTATGGTATTGACAATTGTCTACCTCAGTATGGCGCATGAAGATCATTAAGAATTTTTATCATTATTATCGTATACGTTTGGAGGTATCATGGAAATTGCAGCTTTAATTGCTGATGTGCAAGGTATGACTGCTATTGCAGTGGGTTTAGTTTTAGGATTAGGGGCTTTAGGAACCGCAATTGGTTTTGGTCTTCTAGGCGGAAAGTTTCTTGAAGGGGCTGCACGTCAACCTGAAATGGTACCGATGTTACAAGTTAAAATGTTTATTGTTGCAGGTCTTTTAGATGCGGTAACTATGATTGGTGTGGGTATGGCATTATTTTTTACTTTTGCAAACCCGTTCCTATCTGCTGTAGAAGCTGCTGCAGGTTAATAGCGTACATTCATCCTAATAATTAATTGAGGAACGCATCGTGAGTATTAATGCTACTCTGATCGGTCAGATGATTACGTTTACACTTCTAGTATGGTTTACTATGAAGTATATCTGGCCGCCACTAATAGAGGCTTTAGAAGAACGTAGAAAAAAGATTGCCGAAGGCTTGGCCGCAGCTGAACAAGGTCAAGAACAAATGGCCTTGGCAGAAAAACGTGCTTTAATAGTTTTAAAAGAAGCTAAAGAACAATCTTCTGTTATTGTCAGTCTTGCCCAAAAACGCGCTAATGAAGTGATTGAACAGTCAAAAGATAATGCCAAAAAAGAAGGTGATCGAATGATTGACGCGGCAAAATCTCAAATTGAGCAAGAATTACAGCAGACCAAAGAAGGTTTGCGTCAAGAAGTTGCCACCTTAGCCTTAAGTGCTGCTGAACAAATTTTGAAAAAAGAAATTAATAAAGCAGAGCATAAAACCTTAATCGCTAAAGTAGCGAGCCAATTAGGGTAAAAACACTTATGATTGAGTTATCAACCTTAGCAAGACCTTATGCTAAAGCCGTTTTTAAACGAGCTTTAGAGACAGAAACCATGGAGCAATGGTCAACAACCTTAGCGTTTGTTGCCGCTGTTGTTAATAATATTAAATTTGCGGCGATTATAGATAATCCTAAAGTAAGTGACGAGCAATTAATCGGCTTATTATTAGATATTTGTCAACAACAAATGACAACAGAAAGTGAGAACTTTTTAAAACTATTGGTTCAAAACCATCGTTTAATACTTGCAGATGCCATCTATAAACTTTATGAAGCTCAAAAAGCAGAAAAAGAAGGTTATATAGAGGTTGATGTTAGCTCTGCTTATGCTTTCACCAAAGAAGATGAGAAGAAGTTTTCAGTAATGTTGAAAAAAGAACTCAATAAAGAAGTTCACTTGACTATTCAAGTAGATAAATCTTTAATCGGTGGTTTTATAGCCAAAGCTGGAGACTTAGTTATTGACGGTTCTGTCAAAGGTCAACTTCAAATCATGCAAAAAACTCTACAATAAGAGTGAGAAAAACAAAATGCAATTAAACCCATCTGAAATAAGTGATCTGATAAAAGAAAAGATCGAAAATTTCGACCTGAGTGTAGAAGCGCATACTGAAGGTACGGTTGTCAGTGTGACAGACGGTATCGTTAGAATCCATGGGCTATCAAAAGCAATGCAGGGCGAAATGCTGGAATTTCCTCCAAACCTCGACGGCATAGCTACCTACGGTATGGCATTAAACCTTGAGCGTGACTCAGTTGGTGCTGTAGTCTTAGGTGCTTATGAACATATTTCTGAAGGTGATACTGTCAAATGTACAGGTAACATCTTAGAAGTTCCTGTTGGTGAAGCCTTACTAGGTCGTGTTGTTGATGCCCTTGGTCAACCGATTGATGGCAAAGGAACTATTAAAACTACTGAGACCTCAGCCGTTGAAAAAATTGCCCCTGGTGTTATTGCTCGTCAATCAGTTGATGAACCCGTACAAATAGGGTTAAAATCCATTGATTCGATGATTCCTGTCGGACGTGGACAACGTGAATTAATCATTGGTGATCGCCAAACGGGCAAAACAGCGATTGCGATTGATGCTATCATCAATCAAAAAGGTACAGGGATAAAATGTATATATGTAGCGATTGGTCAAAAACGTTCCTCAATTGCTAACGTTGTTCGTAAGTTAGAAGAACATGGAGCAATGGAACATACTATTGTAGTCGCTGCGTCTGCTTCTGAATCCGCTGCCTTACAATTTGTTGCGCCTTATACAGGCTGTTCTATGGGCGAATATTTCAGAGATAAAGGTGAGGACGCGCTTATAATCTATGATGATTTAACCAAACAAGCGTGGGCTTATCGTCAAATGTCGCTATTACTTCGCCGCCCTCCAGGTCGTGAAGCTTATCCTGGTGATGTGTTTTACTTACATTCACGTTTATTAGAGCGTTCTGCGCGTATTAATGCCAAAGAAGTTGAAAAATTAACTAACGGTAAAGTAAAAGGTAAAACGGGTTCATTAACGGCTTTACCGATTATTGAAACCCAAGCAGGTGATGTATCTGCTTTCGTTCCAACGAATGTGATTTCGATTACTGATGGACAAATTTTCTTAGAAACTGACTTATTTAACGCAGGGATTCGTCCTGCGGTAAATGCAGGGTTATCGGTATCTAGGGTAGGCGGAGCGGCTCAGACTAAGATTATTAAAAAATTAGGAGGTGGGATTCGTTTAGATTTAGCTCAGTATCGTGAATTAGCGGCATTTGCCCAATTTGCCTCTGATTTAGACGAAAGCACGCGCAAGCAAATTGAACGCGGTCAACGAGTAACTGAATTGATGAAGCAAAATCAATACTCACCGATGTCAGTGGCGCAAATGGCAGTTTCATTATTTGCCGCTAACGAAGGCTTTCTTGATGACCTTGAGGTTAATAAAGTCCGTGATTTTGAATCAGCGTTACAAGACTATATGGGTAGCGATCAAGCTGAATTGATGGATACCATTAATAGTACAGGTGATTTTAATGATGATATCAAACAAGGCTTACGTTCTGCGATTGAGATTTTCACTAAAACACATAGCGGGTAAAGGGTTGTCAAATGGCTGTTGGTAGAGAAATACGCACCAAGATTAGCAGTATTAAAAACACTCAAAAAATAACCCGCGCAATGGAGATGGTTGCTGCGAGTAAAATGCGTAAAACGCAAGCTAAAATGCGTGCAACTCGTCCGTATGCAAAAAAGATTAGTCAGATTATCAAACATCTGGCTCATGCGAATCCAGAATACAAACATTCTTATTTAATTGAACGTGACCCCAAACGAGTTGGTGTTATTATCATTAGCTCTGATAGAGGGTTATGTGGTGGCTTAAATTCTAATTTATTTAGAAAAGTTATAAACCAATTTAAACAATGGGATGAGATAGACATTAATATTGATGTCTGTACCATTGGATCGAAAGGCGCAGCTTTTATAGGAAGATTAGAAGGGTGTCAATTATTAGGGCAAGCTTCTAAATTAGGGGATAACCCAAATTTGGAAGATATTATTGGGGTGATTAAAGTCATGCTGGATAATTATGATACCAAAATAATTGATGAGCTTTATGTCGTTAGTAACGAATTTGTGAATACCATGATTCAACGTCCAGTGATTGAAAAAGTTCTTCCTATTATTGAAAATGATATTGATGAAGAACTAAAAGGACATTGGGATTATATTTATGAACCTGACGCTAAAGAAGTGTTAGATAGCTTATTATCACGCTATATAGAATCGGTTGTTTATCAAGGGTTAGTGGAAAATAATGCCTGTGAGCAAGCTGCAAGAATGGTCGCAATGAAAAGTGCCTCGGATAATGCTGGTACGCTTATTGATGAGTTACAACTAGTTTATAACAAAGCACGACAAGCTGCGATTACGCAGGAAATTTCGGAAATTGTTGCAGGAGCCGCCGCCGTTTAAGCGCGAATCACTTATGAAGAATTTTTTAAAGAGGACACACAATGAGTTCGGGTAAAATCGTTCAGGTTATTGGCGCGGTCGTGGATGTTGAATTTCCACGTGAAGCCTTACCAAAAATCTATGACGCATTAATGGTAGAAGATAAAAATATTGTTTTAGAGGTTCAACAGCAATTAGGGGACGGTGTTGTCCGTTCAATTGCAATGGGAACATCTGACGGTTTAAGCCGTGGGTTAAATGTCCTTAATACGGGCGCACCTATCTCTGTTCCTGTTGGTAAAGAAACCTTAGGACGGATTATGAATGTCTTAGGTGAACCAATTGATGAACAAGGTGAAATTGGTGAGAAAGAAAGATGGGGGATTCACCGTAAAGCACCTAGTTATGACGAGCAAGCAGCTTCTGATGATTTATTAGAAACAGGCATCAAAGTTATTGACTTGATTTGTCCTTTTGCAAAAGGCGGTAAAGTCGGTTTATTTGGGGGAGCTGGGGTTGGTAAAACCGTCAACATGATGGAATTAATCAATAATATAGCCAGAGAACATTCAGGTTTATCGGTTTTTGCTGGTGTTGGTGAACGAACACGTGAAGGAAATGATTTCTATCATGAAATGCAAGAAGCAGGGGTTATTAATACTGAAAGCCTAAATGATTCTAAAGTGGCAATGGTTTATGGACAAATGAATGAGCCACCAGGAAATAGACTTCGTGTTGCCTTAACAGGTTTAACCATGGCAGAATATTTTCGTGATGAAGGTCGTGATGTTTTATTTTTTGTTGATAATATTTATCGTTATACCTTAGCGGGAACAGAAGTTTCTGCATTGTTAGGACGTATGCCTTCTGCAGTAGGTTATCAGCCCACCCTTGCCGAAGAAATGGGGGTTTTACAAGAACGGATTACCTCGACTAAAACAGGCTCAATTACCTCTATTCAAGCAGTTTATGTGCCTGCTGATGATTTAACTGATCCGTCGCCTGCAACAACTTTCGCGCATTTAGATGCTACGGTCGTATTGTCACGTCAAATTGCAGAACTAGGGATTTATCCTGCGATTGATCCTTTAGACTCAACTAGTCGTCAGTTAGATCCGTTGGTGATTGGGCAAGAACATTATGATGTTACCCGTGCGGTTCAGGGAATTTTACAACGCTATAAAGAGCTAAGAGATATTATTGCTATTTTAGGAATGGATGAATTATCAGAAGAAGATAAACAAACAGTTACTAGGGCGCGTAAAGTTCAAAGATTTTTATCACAGCCTTTCTTTGTTGCTGAAGTTTTCACTGGTGCTCCAGGTAAATATGTCTCTTTAGCCGATACAATTATAGGGTTTAAAGGCATTATTGCAGGTGATTATGATAGTCTTCCAGAGCAAGCATTCTACATGGTCGGTTCGATTGACGAAGCGATAGAAAAAGCTAAAAACATGTAGTTTAGAGGATGATTTATCTACTTTTGATAACCTTATATTATAGGTAAATATAATGACAATGACTATTCATGTTGATATTGTGAGTGTAGGACAAGAAGTTTTTTCAGGTTTAGCTGAAATGGTTTTTGCCCCTGCTGAATTAGGTGAATTAGGAATTGCACCACGTCACGCGCCTTTAATCACTAAATTAAGACCTGGTGAAGTTCGGGTTAAAATTAACGATAAAGAAACGCAACCCTTTTATATTTCTGGGGGAATGTTGGAAGTTCAACCCCATATTGTGACTATTTTGGCAGATAATGCAATTAGAGCGAAAGATATTGATGAAGCAGCAGCATTAGATGCAAAAAAAAAAGCTGAAGATGCATTAGCAGATCGAACGGGAACAATTAGTTATTCAACCGCTTCCGCGCAATTAGCAGAGGCGATGGAGCAATTAAAATCGTTAGATAGATTAAGAAAACTTGGTAAATAATTATTTTTAATGTTGATTGTTTTAAAGCCTGATAGTGTGTTGTCACTATTAGGCTTTTTTGTATAAAAAAAGCGTAAACACCCAAGAGGTTTTAAATTGCGTTTGTTAGTTAAACCTACATTAATTAAGAACTAATATCACAAGAGGAATAGCCAGAGAAGCTTTATAAGCCTTCCCAAGGTTGATATAAACCCTCAGTTTTAATAGCAAAAAAATCTAAAATACGTCCAACTCCTTCATCAACCATTGCCGCAATTGAATTTGATTTATTATAAAACGCAGGCATGGGTGGAAAAATAATCGCCCCCATTTCAGTGACGGCTGCCATATTACGAATATGGGCTAAATTTAATGGGGTTTCTCGAGGCATAATAACAACCCGCCGACGTTCTTTCAAGGCGACATCAGCTGACCGTGAAATTAAATTATCGCCAAACCCATGAGCAATGGCGGCCAATGTTTTCATTGAACAGGGTGCAATAATCATACCTTTAGTTTTAAAAGAACCACTCGCAATAGCGGCAGCGATTTCATTAATTCCATATGTTACATCAGCCCATTGATAAAGTGTGGATTTACTCATTCCTAATTCAGAGTTAAGATTAATTAAACCTGCCTTTGAAATTACTAAATGGGTTTCCCATTCAGAAAAATCTGCTAAAACTTGCAATAATCTTAGCCCATAAATCGCACCTGTTGCCCCAGTTATTCCAATAATTAAACGTTTTTTTTGTGCCATTATTCGAGTATATCTACCATATTATTAGTTGCTGCAATTAAGGCATCAATCATTTCATCACCTTTAGCAATATGTCCTGAGTTAGGTAAAATATGGTATTGAGCCTTTGGTAAAGCCTGATGTAGCGACATTGCCGACTCCATTGGACAAACTAGGTCATAACGTCCATGAATAATAATACTCGGAATTGCGATTAATTTATGACTCTGTTCTAAAATCTGATTTTCATCTATGAAGTAGTTATTTTTAATATAATGTAATTCCATTTGAACTTGTTGAAGTATTTTTTCAGTAATATGTTCAACTTCTCCCGCTTTTTCATAAGCATCACCTAAAGCAACTTGCGCTCCCCAAGCCATCCATGCTTTAGCTACACGGCGTTGAAGTAATTCATTTTTAGACCATAAAGCCGAATATAAACCTTCTAATAAATTTTTCCTATCATTCTCAGGAATACTTGACACTAAATTTTGCCAACATTCTGGGTAAATATTGCCAACCATCCCTTGCATAAACCAATCTAAATCTTTTTTTCGCGCTAAAAAAATACCGCGAATAATCATGGCAGAAACATTTTCTCTATATTGTTGAGCATATAATAAGGCTAATGTCGCTCCCCATGATCCTCCAAAAAGCAACCATTTTTCAATTTTTAATTGTTTACGTAATAATTCTATATCGTTAATTAAATCTTGGGTACTATTGTTCTTTAATTCACCATAAGGTATAGATAAACCACAACCGCGTTGATCCATTAAAATAATACGGTATTTTTCTGGATTAAAAAAACGTCGATGGTGAGGTTTAGTTCCTGAACAAGGCCCTCCATGCAGGAAAATAACGGGAATACCTTCTGGTGTTCCAGATTCTTCAATATAAATATTATGTTGACTATTTGTATCTAAAAAGAAGGTATTGTAAGGTAAAATTTCGGGATAGAGAGGTTTCATAATAAAATTGTTTCCAAAAAGCTTAATATAGGTAATGTTTTCATTGATAACTAAAGATAACATAAACTCTCAAATCCTTAAAATATCTCTGCTATCTATTGATAGCCTTTTTTAATGTTTGACAGAGTTATTAAAAAATAAATTTCAAATGAGTTTACGACTTAAATCAATGGATGTAATAATAAGGGGATCTTTGAAATTTTCAATTAATTTACCCTAAAAAGAAGTCATTATTTTTTACCAATATATATATCATGTCCAAAATAAATACATTCAAAACAGTAGATAAGTATAGTAGTAAAATTTTAGCTTACTATCAGCAAAAGATAAAACAACAGCAGCATTTATTGACGATTATAAAAGACTCATTACCAAAACTGTTAACTGAGCATGTTTTATATTGTACTATTTCAACAAATAAATTAATAATTTATACCGATTCGGCAATGTGGTCATCACAATTACATTTTTATCAGCAGACTATGTTAAACGCGCTAATTAATACAAATTTAATAGAAATAAGTTTAGTAAAAATTAAAATAATTGTCCCATCTAACCCAGAAAAAATTCAGCATAGATTAAATAGACCTTCAGAAAATAATATTAAATTATTATATCAGTGCGGAGAATCTACCAAGGATGAAAATTTAAAGAAGGCGTTATTAAATTTAAGTGAAACATTAAATAAGCTGTCTTCATAGAAAGAAAAGAATACAGCTTAACTTTAATAGGTATGGGTGTGTTTTATCCAGCAGATTGAGATTGCATAAATGAGATGGGGGCTTCCGCTTCATTTTCAAAGGTGACTATTTCCCACGCATCTTGATTGGCTAATAAGGCACGTAATAGTTTATTATTTAACGCATGACCTGATTTATAACCTTTAAATTCGCCAATTAAACTATGACCTAATAAATATAAATCACCGATAGCATCTAATATTTTATGTTTGACAAATTCATCTGCATAACGCAAACCATCTTCATTTAAAACTTTATCATCATCAATAATAATAGCGTTATCAAGGCTTCCACCTAAAGCTAAATTATTTTCTCTTAAAAACTCTATATCCTTCATAAAACCAAAGGTTCTCGCACGACTTACTTCTTTAACAAAGGTTGTAGAGGAAAAATCCATAGTTGCCATTTTTAAATGATCTGCGAAAGCTGGGTGTTCAAAATCAATGGTAAAAGTGACTTTAAATCCATCAAATGGGATAAATTCTGCCCATTTATCACCTTCATTCACCCTAATATTTTGTTTGATACGAATATATTTTTTAGGTGAGTTTTGTTCAACAACACCTGCTGATTGAATTAAAAAAACAAAAGGTCCTGCGCTACCGTCCATAATAGGAACTTCTCCTGAACTAACATCAATAATAGCATTATCAATCCCTAAACCAGCCAGTGCTGATAATAAATGTTCTATTGTCGATATTTTTATTTTTCCTTGTACTAAGGTTGTAGAAAGCATGGTTTCACCCACATTTTCTGGCGTTGCTTGAATAGTAACTGGTTGTTCTAAATCTACTCTACGAAAACGAATTCCTGAATTAACATCACCAGGACGTAAGGTTAAATAAACTTTATTACCTGTATGTAACCCAATTCCTGTCGCTCTAATCGTATTTTTTAATGTTCGTTGTTTAATCATAAGTTGGCGCAAAAACCTTGAATTTTATTATAAATATGACTTGGTATAAGTTATTCAATCTATTTTTAATCCGCTTGTCTACGTAAAAAAGCAGGAATATCCAAATAATCTAAATCTATATCACCTTCTTTTTGAGGTTGAACCCCAAAACGTGTTTCTTTTGTTTCTGCTTTATTATTACGAAGAATAGTCGGTTTATCTAAAACATCGTAACTTATATCACCAACAGCTGCTTTTTGTATTAATTTTACAGGAGGAGCGATATTCCTTGCCTCACCCATGCCTGTTGCGACAACCGTTACTTTAATTTCATCGCCCATATCTGGATTCATAGCAGTACCAATTTTCATGTCCGCATCATCTGACGCAAATGAGTGCATAATATTACCCACTTCATTAAATTCAGTTAAATCCATATCAGATGCGGTGATATTAACTAAAATACCTTTTGCACCTTGTAAACTAATATCTTCCAGCAAAGGACAGGCAATGGCTTTTTCAGCAGCTTCACGGGCGCGGTTTTCACCAGTGGCAGAACCTGACCCCATAATTGCGGCACCCATATTAGACATAACGGTTTCAACATCAGCAAAATCAACATTGATAAGTCCAGGATGGGTAATTAATTCGGTAATCCCTTGTACGGCATCAAGCAAGACATCATTTGCAGCTTTAAAGGCGTTAACTAAGGAAAGATTATTACCTAATACTGGTAATAACTTTTGATTAGGAATAATGATTAAAGAATCAACATGTTCTTCTAAGGTTCTAATGCCTTCATCTGCCACTAAAATTTTCTTTTTACCTTCAAATTCAAATGGTTTAGTAACTACTGCAACGGTTAGCACCCCTAAATCTTTAGCAATTCTAGCAATCACAGAAATAGCACCTGTTCCTGTACCACCTCCCATACCTGCGGTTAAAAAAACCATATCCGCACCATCAATCACTTCTTTTAGGCGTTCAGCATTTTCTTCGGCAGCCTGTTTACCAACTTCAGGACGTGTGCCTGCACCTAATCCTTTAGTTAGCTCTACGCCTATTTGAACAACGGTGTCTACATTTAAGCGTCTTAATGCCTGTGCGTCCGTATTTGCACAAATAAATTGTACCCCATCAATATTACTATCGACCATGTGATTGACTGCATTACCTCCTCCTCCTCCAATACCAATAACCTTGATGACAGCATTTTCATTGCTTGCATCGACTAATTCGTATTTCATTTTACTGTCCCCTAAATAAAATCGTATAAATTTTTAAAAGTTGCCTTGAAACCAATTTTTGATCATTGATAGCAACCCAGAAGACTCTTCTCCCACTCTATCAAAACCACTATGATGTTCTCTTCCGTAAAGTAATAAACCAACACCAGTTGAATAAATTGGGTTTTGTACTACATCTGTTAACCCAGCCACATGCTGAGGCATGCCTACACGTATTGGAATACGAAAGATTGATTCTGCTAATCGCGTTAATCCTTTCACTTTTGAACTACCTCCTGTTAATACAACACCTGCTGTAATTAAGTCTTCATAACCGCTACGTCTTAATTCAGCTTGAACTAGTAGCATTAATTCTTCATAGCGAGGTTCTACAATCTCAGATAAGTTTTTCATTGAAATTTTACGTGGCGATCTTTCACCGATACTAGGCACTTCAATCATATCTTCATCACTTGCTAATTGAGTTAAAGCACAAGCATATTTACATTTTATTTGTTCAGCATTTTTAGTAGGTGTTCTCAATGCAACCGCAATATCATTAGTTACTTGATCACCAGCAATAGGGATTACTGCGGTATGTTTTATTGCACCATCAGCAAAAATAGCAATATCGGTAGTGCCGCCACCTATATCACATAACAAAACCCCTAAATCCTTTTCATCTTCGGTTAAAACAGAGGTACATGAGGCTAATTGTTCTAAAACAATATCATCAACGTCTAATCCACAGCGTCGAATACATTTTATAATGTTTTGAGCCGCACTCACGCTGCCAGTTACCATGTGAACTTTTGCTTCTAAACGGATTCCTGACATTCCAATAGGTTCTTTTATACCATCTTGTTGGTCAATTATAAATTCTTGTGGCAAAATGTGTAATATTTTTTGGTCAGCAGGAATAGCAACTGCTCTTGCTGAATCTATTACTCTGTCTATGTCATGCTGCTTAACCTCTTTATCTCTTATTGCAACAATTCCATGTGAATTAAGGCTTTTAATATGACTACCTGCAATACCTGCAAAAACAGATTGAATTTGGCATCCTGCCATTAATTCGGCTTCTTCAACTG
The DNA here is from genome assembly GCA_030627205.1 of Methylococcaceae bacterium. GTDB lineage: Bacteria > Pseudomonadota > Gammaproteobacteria > Methylococcales > Methylomonadaceae > WTBX01. Next base: position 32,268 of record DAOUSN010000009.1, on the reverse strand, counting down.
CTCGTTTTATTGAGTGAACGGTTGATTCTAAATTAACGACCACACCTTTTTTCAAACCTCGAGAGGGAGCTGTACCTATTCCAATAATTTCAAGATCATCTTCGTAATCATATTCTCCTACTATAGCAGCAACTTTTGAAGTCCCTATGTCCAACCCTACTACTATATTTCTCTCTGTTTTTTTTGCCATTGCGCATACTCATTTAAAGCATTGATTATATTGTTATTATTTAAACTTTCTCAGCGTTAATTAAAGTTAGTCGTGTTAATATTAAGTGACGATTAAAATTATTAACAAAGGTATAGCCATTACGTTTGAAAAAGGTCGTGATAGTGTATTTTATATGAATTATCAAGTAGTAGTAATGTTATCAGTTAGTTAACTCATAACTTTTCTGGTTTTAAAATGATAAAATGCTTAAATTTTCTGTGTTAGTACATTCTTTAATTTGCTAGCTTAACTGTAAGGTATATCAAATTAAAATCCATCATAAAGTTAAATTAAGGTACATTATGCCCTTATATTCTTTAAATTTATTTTTATTTAGACTATTATGTTAATGGGATAGCAATAATTAATACTTTAAAGCTACTTCCAAGTAACAGCATAACCATTAGGGTATCTTAAATCTACCTTTGCAAGCACTCTACTTTGATTTTTTTTCAAAATTGGTAAAGTTATCAAAAATCGGTTAAACTTTTTTAAAGGTTTTTTTTGACCTAATTTTAACTCTAACCCACTGGAAAGGCGTAAAGTCCATGCTCTGCGTTCATTAACATTAAATCCTTGCAATTCTAATGCGTGCTCAAGTAATTTTTTTTGAATCTTTTTCATAACCTGCAATAATTTTTTTTCAGTACCTTCTGGCCCCTTTAATAGCGGTAATTTATTAAATCGTGCTAAATTATCAGGTATAAATAAATCACCTTGTTCATTTAATAGACCTGTATTTCCCCAGCGCACAATGGGATATTGTTCGTAAACTTTAATTTCAACCGTATCAGGCCATACTCGCCTAACTTTAACCTGAGCAACCCACGGTAAATTTAACAACCCCGTTTGTATGGCATTCATATCGGCATTTAAAAATCCTGCCATAACTTGTTTTAATAAAACTTGCTTTATTTCATCTTTAGTAAGGTATTGATACATTCCTTCTATTCTAACATATTTAATTGGCAGTAAATCAGCTCCTTGTGCCTTCATCTCCGTCCAGCTTATCCAAGCTATCCCAACAATAACTGCACTAATTAATAACCACTTTAATTTTAAGCGTTTCATCTGTAATATCCATCAAAGGCAATATATGGGTTTACCAACAAGAACCGTTAATAATCTATCTATTTTTGATAGCCCTGGAAACGCCTACAAATTTAAACATCAGTTACGTTTTAGGTTTTTATTAAACCTCTAATTTTAACAAACTCAGCAACAATTTGAAAAAAATAGCTTTTGGTTAAATAACATAAACAGATATTATTTAAGACTAGTTTCTAAAATTCTCCATACTAATTCATCAAAGTTTAGTCCTGATTTTTCTGCTGCCATCGGCACTAAACTATGAGTTGTCATCCCTGGAACAGTATTAACTTCAATTAATTGTGAGTTATTATTTTTATCTATAAAAACATCAACACGTCCCCATCCAGTCACATTAACCCCGATATAAGCATCTAAAGCCAGTTGCTGCAAGGCTTTTTCTTGTTCCTTATTTAATCCACATGGACAATGATATTGTGTTGTATTTGATTCATATTTTGCTTGGTAATCATAAAAATCATGTGATGTTTCCAGTCTAATAACAGGCAAACAATTATTATCTAATATTGCGATGGTATATTCATCACCATCTACCCATTTTTCTGCATAAACATCACACTTATATTTTGAGGCTTCAATAAAAGCTAATAATAACTGTTGCTTATTATTAGCTTTACTCATTCCAATGCTAGAGCCTTCTTCTGTAGGTTTTACAATGACAGGGAAGCCTAATTTTTTTATACAGGCATCAATATCTTGCGGTTGTTTTAATAAAAACCATGCTGGTGTAGGTAAATTTAAACCACGCCAACAAAGTTTAGTTTTTAATTTATCCATAGTGATTGCTGATGCCATCACGCCACTGCCTGTATAAGGCAAGTTCATAATTTCTAAAACAGCCTGTAAAGTGCCATCTTCACCACCACGCCCATGAACACTATTAAAAACACGGGTTATTTGTTTATTATTTAAGACTAAAAAAGGATTAGAGCCAATATCTAAGCTGATCGCGTCAACATTTTTACGTCTCAAGGCATTAAATATGGCTGTACCACTATTAATAGAAATTTCTCTTTCAGCACCTTTTCCACCCATTAATACGGCAACACGTCCAAATTTTTTAGGGTCTTTAATTTTTAATGGCTTCATAGATTTACTCCTACTTTACAGACTTCTGTTTGTAAATTAATACCTTGCTGTACTTTAACTTGTGTCTGTACATAGTTAATTAATGATTCTATATCAACCGCCGTGGCTTTATTTGTATTAACAATAAAATTAGCATGTTTTTTAGACACACAAGCTCCTCCAATACGATAACCTTTTAAACCACTTTTTTCAATGAGTTTTGCTGCATAATTTCCAGGTGGATTTTTAAACACTGAGCCACAACTGGGTAAATTAGTAGGCTGAGAGATAGCACGTTTTTCTAGTAAGTTTTTAATATATAGTAAACTATTTGAAGTATCACCTAGTTTTAATTTTAGTTTAGCTGCTAAAAACCATTGATTCTCTAAACCTTTAACTTTACGATAACTAACTTCAAATGTATTTGCCATTTTTACAGTAACAATTCCATCACGATTAATCATTTCAACAGATTCAACAATCTCCCATGTTTCACCTCCAAAAGCTCCTGCATTCATTTTTAATGCCCCACCCATTGTTCCTGGAATTCCTGCTAAAAACTCAGAGCCAATTAAACCATTATTAACACAAAAACGAGCAACACGCGCGCAAGGGACACCTGCTTCCACATAGACATATCCATCTTCTAATAAATGTATTTCTTTTAAGCGCCCACGTGTATTAATAACAACCCCTGGAATTCCTCCATCACGTACCAATAAATTACTACCTAAACCTAACCAAAATAAAGCAATATCTTTTGGCAAGCTAGTCATAAATGTAATTAGGTCATTTTTATCAGAAGGTAGGTACATTTTTTCAGCCTCACCTCCAACACGCCAGCTAGTATATTTAGCCATTTTTTCTTTTAACAATAATGTTCCTGTTGTTTTTAGGATTTCACTCATAAGTTTAAAATAGTGGCTAATTCTTCAGGAAGTTTATCGGCAATTTGTCCTACATTACCTGCACCCATGGTTAAAATAACATCATTTATTTGCACAATAGCACTTAATACGGGTAATAACTCATTCGTATTTTTAACAAAAACAGGATCAACTTGTCCACGTGTACGAATAGCTCGGCACAATGTTTTTCCATCAGCATTGGCGATAACAGCTTCACCTGCTGGATAAATATCTAATAAAATTAATACATCGGCCTCTGATAAAACCTGAACAAAGTCTTCAAATAAATCACGTGTTCTGGTATAACGATGAGGTTGAAAGATAACAATAGCACGTCTATTTGGCCATGCTTGGCGTAAAGCTTCCATTGTTGCCGCAACTTCCTTTGGGTGATGACCATAATCATCAACTAAGGTAACTATCCCACCTTTTATAGTAACATCTCCTTGAATCTGAAAACGTCTACTTATACCTTTAAAATTAGAAAGACTATTGATAATTGCCTCATCATCAACATTTAAATGACTCGCAATCGCAATCGCAGCCAAAGCATTTAACATATTATGCCAACCAGGCATATTTAGTGTCACCTGCAGTGGTAACTCTTTTCCACGTAATACTTTAAAAGTTGTTATTAATCCTTGTTGTTTTATTTCTACGGCACGTATATCAGCATCCTTATGTACACCATAGGTTTTGATAGGTTTTGATATTTTAGGTAAAATTTCTTTAACACCTGCATCGTCTAAACACATAATTGCCATACCATAAAAAGGTAAGTGATGTAAAAATTCGACAAAGGTTTCTTTTAATCGCTGAAAACTTCCTTCATAGGCTTCCAAATGATCTTGGTCAATATTTGTGACCACTGCGACCATTGGCTGTAAATATAAAAATGAAGCATCACTTTCGTCAGCTTCTGCAACTAAATAATCGCCAGTTCCTAACTTTGCATTAGTACCAGTGCTATTCAAACGACCACCAATAACAAAAGTAGGGTCTAAATCAGCTTCTGCAAGAATACTTGCTATCAAGCTGGTAGTAGTGGTTTTTCCATGTGTACCTGCTACGGCAATTCCAAAACGAAACCGCATTAATTCTGCTAACATTTCTGCACGTGGGATTACAGGAATTCGTTGTTGGTAAGCTGCATTAACTTCAGGGTTACTACGATTTATGGCTGTTGAAACTACGACCACATCAGTATTTTCAATATTATTTTGATGGTGACCTAGGTAAATCTTAACCCCTTGAGACTGTAAACGCTGTGTAACCACGGATTCTTTTATATCAGAACCTGAAACTTGATACCCTAGGTTAGATAATACCTCTGCAATACCACTCATTCCTGTACCGCCAATACCGACAAAATGAATTTTTTCTATATTCCCCAACGTTTTTGTTGATCGTTGTATTTTAGGTGAATTCATTAAGCCACCACTGCAATACAGGTATTTACAACCATTTCCGTTGCATCCAATCGGGCTTTATTTTTTGATCGAGTTGCCATCATTTCTAAATTAGTCGAAATTTTAGTAATTGCTGCAGCTAAATTATCAGCAGTTAATTGTGGTTGTGTTAGGATTAAAGCGGCGTTATCATCTGCTAAATATCGTGCATTTGCTGATTGATGGTCATCAATGGCATGAGGTAGAGGAATGAAAATAGCAGGTAATCCAAAAGCTGCAACTTCACTGACTGTCATTGCACCTGCCCGACAAATAATTAAATCAGCCCACTGATAAACTTGTTTCATATCTTCAATAAAAGCCATAACTTCTGCCTTAATCGCTAATGATTGATAGCTCAACTCAACCTCTTGTTGCATTATTGATCCTGTTTGATGTTTGACGTTAATATTAGCTAATAAAGCCAAAGCTTGAGGAACTTTTTCATTTAAAATTTGCGCGCCTTGACTGCCTCCGATAATTAATAATTTTAAAGGAGAGCTTGTTTGTCGAGGAGGTTTAGAGGGTAAATTTATAAAGCTTTCACGTAAAGGGTTTCCTGTTGTTATAGCATTGCTTTTAGCCGAAAAACTATTAGGAAATGCCTCTAATATCTGATTAGCTATTGTTGATAACAATCTATTGGTTGTGCCAACGACTCTATTTTGCTCATGTATTATCAACGGAATTCCTAATAGTTTTGCCATTAAACCACCAGGTGCGGCTACAAAACCACCCATTCCTAAAACCACATCAGGCTGACGAACACGCAAAATATTAAAGGCTTGCCAACACGCATTCACCAGTGAGAAAATACTTTTGATTTTTAAAATAATCCCTTTTCCTCTTAAGCCTGAAACTGATAACCAATCAATATCAATTTTATGGGCAGGAATAACTCGTGCTTCTAACCCTTTTTTAGTTCCAAGCCAGCTTACAGACCAACCTTGTTTACGTAATTGTTCAGCTACAGCTAATGCAGGGAACACATGTCCACCTGTGCCACCAGCCATAATCACTATTCGTCTTCCCATTTTTTATTTCTCTTCATACTTTGAACAATTTGTTTCATAGCTTCATAATTAATTCTAAATAAAAGCGCAACTGCTGCACACATAACAATAAGACTCCCCCCTCCATAGCTCATAAAAGGTAATGTTAATCCTTTAGTCGGTAACATTCCCATATTAACCCCCATATTAATAAAGGATTGAAACGCAAACCAAACCCCTAAACCATAGGCGATAAAGGCAGAAAAATGTAATTTTACTTGCTCCGCTTTAATCCCAATTATAAATGCCCTTAAAACTAATAAGCTATATAAAAGGATAACACTTAAAACACCTGCTAACCCTAATTCTTCTGCTAAAACAGAAAATAGAAAATCAGTATGGGCTTCAGGAAGATAAAATATTTTTTGTATGCTACTACCTAAACCAACTCCAAAATATTCCCCACGTCCAAAAGCAATTAATGCCTGCACTAATTGAAATCCTGTGTCTTGAGCATCTTCCCACGGGTCTAAGAAACTAGTTATTCGTGCCATCCTATAGGTAGATGAATAAATTAATTCTTTTGCTAAAACGGAGACGACTATCAATAAAATAACAAATTGCCATAATCTTGCACCAGCTAAATACATCACCGCCATTGCAATAGTTAATAAAACTACTGCCGAACCAAAATCAGGTTCTAATAATAGTAGAACACAGGCTAAAGAAAATAATAATAAGGGTTTTAATAAACCAAAAAATTCAGTTTCGACAATTTTTTGATGACGAACTACATAACCTGATATATAAATAACCGAAGCAAATTTCATTAATTCTGAGGTTTGTATTCTTAGCCCCATTAACGATAACCAACGACTACTTCCATTTACTTCTACCCCTAAACCAGGAACAAGAACTAACACTAACAGAAATAAACCCAAAAGAAATAATAGTGACCCATATTTTTCCCAAAATTTCATAGGAATTAAAACAACAATCAATGCGACACTAAAAGCAATAATTAGATGAATTAGTTGCTTAATAGGATAATACAAGCTATCACCAGTAATTTTCACCCCTAAATGCAATGATGATGAAACCATCATCACATAACCCAAGCCGATTAAAGCGAGAGTAATTGTAAATAAAAACCAATCAACATAGAGTGAAGGTGGCTGGGGTTGCTGTCGTTTTCTTACTGCCATTAGCGACTCTCCAGAGCCATGATTGCAGCTATAAAAGAGTTTCCACGCTGTTGATAATTTTTATATTGATCTAAACTAGCACAGGCGGGAGAAAGTAAGACAGTATCACCACTGTTAGCGATTTTATATGCAAACTCTACTGCCGCTACCATTGAGCTAGCATGATAAGTAGGAATACAATTATTTAAAGCATTCTCAATTAAATCAGCATCCTTACCCATTAAAATAATACTTTTTACATGTTTTTGAGCTGTTATCCTTAATTCTTCCATCTTTGCTCCTTTTGCATCACCACCTGCAAGTAAAATAACTTTATCATCATAACTTTCTAATGCAGCTATACAAGCACCTATATTAGTAGCTTTAGAATCATTAATCCATTCTATCCCGTTAAATTTTGAAATGATTTGCATCCTATGATTAAGTCCTTTAAAACTTTTTAAGGCGAAACACATTTTATCAATATCTAAACCAACAGCATGACCTAATGCTAATGCAGCTAAAGCATTTGCTCGGTTATGTTTCCCCTCCAGAGGTAAATCACTGCAAGGGATTAAATAACGCTTATCATAGGCTAAATAATTATGGTTTTCTTTAACTTTAATATGGAATCCTTGTGACTGATGTAAACTAAAATAGCTACATTTACGGTTTTTAATTTTCATGCCGATAACATTTGGATCATCCGCATTTAATATCATTTTCCCATCACCTCCAAATACTTTTCTTTTTTCAACGATATAATTTTCAAGGGTTTTATGGCGGTCAAGATGATCTGCACTAATATTTAGCACTGTCGCTGCTGCTGCATTTAAGGTGCTGGTTCGTTCCAGTTGAAAGCTGGATAATTCCAACACATATAAATCTACTTTTTTATACAGTAAATCTAAAGCGGCTATTCCTAAATTACCACCAATAGCGGTTTTTTTACCTGCCGCTTTCCCCATTTCACCAAGCATGGTCGTAACCGTACTTTTTCCATTTGATCCAGTAATTGCAATAATTGGAGTATCTGTAGCAAGCGAAAATAAATCTATATCACTCACAATTCTAACCCCATTAATACAGGCAGCTTCAATTGCCACTTGATTTAAAGCAATACCAGGACTTACAATTAAATGCGTTGCTTTAGAAAAATCAATATTTTTTAAAGGTGTTGTGATTAATTTTATTTTTGGAAATTCCGCTAATAATTGTTGCTTCATGGGCGGATTAGTGCGACTGTCAATAAGGGTAAACTTAAAATGATAATGTGTTAAAAAACGAACAATAGAAAAGCCTGTTGTTCCTAAGCCTACAATAAAAATTTTTGATGTATCGGGGTTTAATTTAAAACTATCTTCTAATTGTGCTAAAACTTTATGATTGATTAAACGCATAATTATCTTAATTTTAATGTAGCCAATCCAAGCAGTACTAAAATAAAGGTAATAATCCAGAAGCGCACGATAATACGGGGTTCTGGCCAACCTTTTAGTTCAAAATGATGATGAATAGGTGCCATTTTAAACACCCGTTTTCCACTTAATTTAAAGTAACCTACTTGAATAATAACCGATAAAGTTTCAACAACAAATATTCCCCCCATAATAAATAAGATTAATTCTTGTCTGATTAGGACAGCCAATACACCTAATCCAGCGCCGAGTGCTAATGAGCCAACATCTCCCATAAAAACCATGGCAGGGTAGGTGTTAAACCATAAAAAACCCAAACCTGACCCAACTAATGCCCCACAAAAAATAATCAATTCACCGCTATTAGGTAAATAGGGAATGCCTAAATATTCAGCAAAATTAATATGTCCTGATAAATAAGCAAAAATGCCCATACCAACAGCAATCATTACTGTAGGCATAATTGCCAGTCCATCCAGTCCATCGGTAAGGTTTACAGCATTACTTGTTCCAACAATGACGAAATAGCTTAAAATAATATATCCCCAGCCAATATCAAAAACTACATCTTTAAAAAATGGCACAATCAATTGCGTCTCAATAGGTAACTTTGCTGAATGATATAAAAATACTGAAGCACTTAAGCTAATTAATGATTGAAATAAATACTTCATTCGCGCTGATAACCCATCACTATTACCGAGCATTACTTTTTTATAATCATCAATAAAACCAATAACTCCAAAACTAACGGTGACTAGTAAAATTACCCAAACATAACGATTTCCTAAATCTGCCCAAAGCAATGTGCTAACGGTAATAGCAACTAAAATTAAAGTGCCTCCCATCGTAGGAGTTCCAGATTTTTTAAAATGGGTTTCAGGGCCATCTTCACGTATACTTTGACCAATTTTATCATCCGTTAATTTTCTAATCATCCAAGGACCGATCATAAATGAAATAATTAATGCGGTTAACGCACCTAAAATAGCTCTGAAAGTTAAATATTGAAAAACTCTAAAGCTACTATCCAATGGCATTAAAAAATCAGCTAAGTACAATAGCATGGGTTATGTCCTAAAGTTATCTATTAATGCTGCAGCGATACGTTCCATACCCTGTGAGCGTGACCCTTTAATTAGCAAAACTTCATCACCTTTAAGTTCTGCTTTTAAGGTGCTAATTAATGTTTCTTGATTTTCAAAAAATAACGCGCCAGTGCCAAAAGCATTAACACTATAACGTGTATCACCGCCTATCGTAAATAAACGCTTTACTCCCTTTTCACGAATTAATTTTCCCATTTGTCGATGAATTTCCGTGCTATTATCACCCAATTCAGCAAATGCACCTAAAATCAACCATGAATCCCCATGACAAAGTTTTAAAACGTTTAAGGCGGCATTTAATGAAGCAGGATTAGCATTATAACTATCATCAATAACAATATTTCCATAACGACTAATCCAAGGCTGTAGTCGCCCAGTTACTGGTTCAACAATAGCTAGCCCTTGTTGTATTTGAGTAAGAGGTATATTAACCGCAAGTGCTGCCGCTGCTGCCGCTAGTGCATTGCTAACATTATGGTTGCCAACTAGGTTTAAATGGATTGTTAATTTTTCAGTCGCTGTATGTAAATTAAATGTTGTTATAAATTTATTATTTTCAATGCTCGAGTGGATTTTACTGGCATAAACATTTGCGTCTTTATTACTTAGAGAAAAGCTATGATGTGCGCGGTTACCAGTCATTTTCACCCATAAATGGTAAAAATTATCATCTAGATTAAGAATAGCTATGCCTGATGATTTCAATCCAGTAACAATTTCGCCTTTTGCTATAGCAATTTTTTTAAGTGAACCAAAACCTTCAATATGAGCATCACTAACATTATTAATTAAGCCAATATTAGCTAATGCAAAGCGACTATTAAATGCAATTTCTTTACTATGATTTGCACCCATTTCAATCACCGCATACCGATGTTGTTCTATTAATCTTAGTAATGTTAAAGGAACTCCTATTTGATTATTTAAATTTCCTTGTGTAGCTAACACATTAGCATTAATGCTTAAAATCGCTGCTAACATTTCTTTAACCGTTGTTTTACCATTACTCCCTGTAATCGCAAAAAAAGTAGCGTCACTTTTTTGTCGCCATAATCCTGCTAATTTAGCCAATGCTATACGCGTATTTTTAACAACTATTTGTGGTAATAAACTTTTTACTTGGTGTTTTACCAATAAAGCCATTGCACCTGCTTGTTCTGCCTGCTCTATAAAATCATGACCATCAAAATTTTCACCTTTAATAGCTATATACAAAGCACCTTTTTGTAAAGTTCGACTATCAATACCGACTGAACAAATTTCAATACTACTGCCAATTAGGTGTGCTTGTAATTGTAAGGCAATATAACTTAAATCCATTCTCATAAAGATAACCTTTCCTGTAAAATCTGCTGAACAATGAGTTGATCGCTAAATGGATATTTTACCCCGCTAATATCCTGATAGTCCTCATGTCCTTTTCCTGCAATTAAAATACACTCATCAGCAGATGCCTGCATAATCGCGGTTTTAATTGCCTGTTGTCTATTACTAATAATCGTTACCTTATTCGGATCACACCCTACTAGAATATCGCTAATAATCGTCTTACTTTTTTCATAACGAGGGTTATCGTCAGTAATAATAATATTATCAGCCTGTTGACAAGCAATTTGTCCCATTTTCATTCGTTTTCCTTTATCCCTATCACCACCACAGCCAAAGACTATGGTTATTTGTTGATGATAGTGTTGTTTTAATGCGGCCAATGTTTTATCTAAAGCGTCAGGAGTGTGTGCATAATCAACAAAAATAAGAGGTAAGCCGTTACCACCGAATCGTTGCATTCTCCCTGAAATTTCTTTTAATACTGAGGCTTTTCTTGTGGCTTCATTTAAAGAAAATCCCATTGCTAATAAAGTAGTAATTACGGCAAGTATGTTTTCAACATTAAAAATGCCATAGAAATTACAACAAACTTTTGACTGATTATCACCATCATAAATATCAAAACTGAGACCTGTTTCAAGTAATTGAACATTTTTAGCAGTAATACAATGAACTTGTTCAAACTTTTTGCCTAATCGACTGAATGTCCATAAGACAACATTTGCCGATAATGCCGTGATTATTCGGCCACTATAAGTATCATCTAAATTAATAACTGCAAATTTTAATTCAGGGCGTTTAAAAACTGAAAGTTTGGCTTGAAAATAAGCTTCCATAGACCCGTGAAAATCTAAATGGTCTCGACTTAAATTAGTAAAAACTACCCCTTCAAAGTTAACACAGCTCACTCGACCTAATTCTAATCCATGCGAAGAAACCTCTAAACTCACATTGGTTTTATTTTCATTAACAGATTGTGCCAACATAGATTGTAATGTGAGTGCGTCAGGTGTGGTATTTTGAGTTTTTCGTAATTTTTGCCATTCTCCCCAGCCTAGTGTTCCAATCACAACTGATTCAGGCAACATTTGTGCTAGAAATTGACTACAACTAGTTTTACCATTAGTTCCTGTAATTCCAATAACTGCTAATTTTTTAGCAGGGTAATCATAAAAACGCGCGCTAATATGACTAATTTTAAAGAGTAACTCTTCTATCTTAATAAGTGGAATATTTTTTAATTTAGTTGCAAGATTCTCACCTAACCCACTAGGATCGTAAATAATAGCACTCGCACCTTGCTTTAAAGCTTGTGCAGCATATTCTAAACCATGTTGATTTTCACCTGCTAAGGCAATAAAAACATAACCTAATTTGACCTGATAACTATTAATAGCTATTCCTGAAATTTCAATCTCCAATGGAAGTGTTTCTGCAAAACCTACGATTAATTGATTAAATTTCATTTTACCTTGAGACCATTAGTTAAAAAATAGAGAAATTTAAAGTAAGGGCTAAAAATGATAATTTTATGGAGATTTTTTATCGGGTTCAACGCCATAAATTCTTAATGTTCCTGCCATTACTTTAGCAAAAACAGGCGCGGCAACTAAACCTCCGTAATATTTATTTTGCGGTTCATCAATCATCACCGCAATAACAAAACGAGGATTACTTGCAGGTGCAATACCAACGAATATAGCAAAATAATCTTTTTCAGAGTAACCGCCTTTTTTCGCTTTTTTCGCTGTTCCTGTTTTTCCAGCCACCCGATAACCTGCAATATTCGCTCGCCGTCCTGTTCCTCCAGGTTCAACCACATGCTCAAGCATTGCCCTCACTTTCTTTGCCACTTCAGCTTTAAATATACGTTGAGGCTTATCATCCCGTTCTCTTTTTAACAAACTCACAGAATGGAGGATACCATCATCAGCAAGTGCGGTATAAGCTCTTGCTAATTGTAACGTTGACACTGATAGACCGTAACCAAAGGCTAATGTTGCCTGTGAAAAATCATTCCATTTTACCAGTGGTAATAAAGACCCATGAGCTTCAGCTGGGAAACCAATATTTGCTGATCCGCCCAAACCTAAGCGTTTATAAGTACGCCATAAATAATCAGCAGGCATTAATAATGAAATTTTACTCACGGCAACATTACTGGATTTTTTTAAGATATTGGTTAAACTTAATAACCCGTAATTATGGCCGTCTCTGACCAAGTTTTTGCCAATTCGATAAAAGCCGTTAGTGCTAATTTGTGAATCTTCTGAAATATAATTTGCATTTAAGGCGGCGGCTATTACAAAAGGTTTCATTGTAGAGCCTGGTTCAAAAACATCGGTAATGGCTCTATTCCGATAAACACCAGTTTTCAAGTTTTTTCGGCTATTAGGGTTAAAGGCTGGTTGTGTTACTGCGGCTAAAACATCGCCTGTTTTAGCATCTAAAACGACCAATGAAGCTGATTTAGCGTGGTATTTAATAAACGCATTTTGTAACTCTCTAAATGCTAAATATTGTATGCGTCGGTCAATGCTTAAGGTTAAATTTTTACCTGGAATAGACTCCTCAATATTCTCAAAATCTTCAATAATACGTCGTCGACCATCTCGAAGGATACGTTTAAGTCCTGCTTTACCTTTTAGCTGTTGCTCATAAGCTCTTTCTATACCTTCTTGTCCAACATCGTTGACATCAGTAAAACCAATTAAATGTGCAGACATAACCCCTGCTGGATAAAAACGTTTAAATTCACGATCAAAATAAACCCCTTTAAGTGCTAATTTTTTTACTTTCTCTGCTAACTCTGGACTAATACGACGTTTTAAGTAAGAAAAATGTGATTTTGAGTGATTGTTATTAAGCAATTTATTTTTGGATTTAGATAAATTCAAAATCTTGCTCATTTGCTCAATTTGCACGTTTTGATTGCGGTCTAACTGCTGAGGATTAACCCAAATCGAAAGTACAGGTGAACTAATTGCCATAATTTCACCATTACGATCAAAAATCTTTCCTCTGTAAGTTGCAATAGGAATTTTACTAAGATAACGTTTAGCCCCTTGTTCTTGCAGAAATTGCTTATCAATAACCTGCAAGGTTATCGCCCTGAATACCAAGGAAATCATAGCAATTAAAATAATAATAACTAAAATTCGCCTACGAACTGCAAAAGTTTTAGTTTTTTTTGGTGACCGCTTATCCCCCCTAAAAAGATCACGCATACCGCTTGAGGATGAGTTCTTTTAAAAGAATAAAGTTTAATGATAATTGACTATTTTTCATCATGTTTTAAATAAATAATTTTTTTTCGACGAGGAAATATAAGTCCTAAACTTTCAATCGCTTCAATTTCTACACGATTTTCTGAGGTTAAGGTAGTAATTTCCAATTGTAACTGTCCCCATTCAATCGCTTGTTTATCCAGATAACTTTTTTGTTGCTGAATTTCAAAAAATAATAATCGGGATTGATATTTGCTATAAACAACACCTAGAGCGGATGTTATTAATAAAGCTACCAATGCAAACCAAATTAAAAACCGAAAGAACGTCACTTTAAATTCTCTCGGCAATCCGCATAACTGCACTGCGTGAACGAGGATTTAAAGAAATTTCTTCTTTTCCTGCGCGCACTATTTTTCCGATTTTTTTTAATATGCCTAATTCTAAATCCACTTCTTTAATAGGGAGTTTTCCTGGTAAATATTTATAACCTGATTCACTACGAATAAAACGTTTTACAATTCTATCTTCTAAGGAATGAAAGGAGATAACTACTAATCGTCCTCCAGGTTTTAAAAGTGATGAAGCTTGTTGTAATACGACTTTTAATTCGTCTAATTCGTGATTAACTGCAATACGAATGGCCTGAAAACTACGTGTTGCAGGATGTTTGTATTTTTCTTTTACAGGTACGACTTCGGTAATTAAGGTTGCTAATTGCAAGGTTGAAATAAGGGGGGTCTGTTCTCGCTGATTAACAATTGCATGAGCAATTCGTCGTGCAAAACGTTCTTCTCCATAGTCAAATAATATTTGAACTAATTCGGCTTCATCTACTTGTGCAAGCCATTGCTTTGCTGACAAACCTGTTTCAGTATTCATCCGCATATCTAAAACCCCATCTCTTAAAAAACTAAATCCACGTTCAGGATTGTCAAGTTGAGGGGAGGAGACTCCTAAATCTATTAGTATTCCATTTACTAAACCATGACTGACCTTATTTTTTATAGTTGCTTCTAATTCAATAAAACTACCGTGATGTAAATTAAAGCGTGAATCAAGACCCATTTTTTGAGCATTGCTTGAATTAATAGCATCTAAATCTTTATCAAAAGCGAATAATTGACCTTCAGCATTAAGTTTTTCTAAAATGCCGCGACTATGTCCGCCTCGTCCGAAAGTACAATCTAAGTAAATTCCTTCCGCTTTGATATTCAAAGCGTGTAGGGTCTCTGTAAACAAAACAGGGAGGTGTTCCATAAAAAGCATTAATTTAAAAAAGAGAACATCAATTATAATTCATCGTAATAATTTCTGTGTACAACGTATTATTTTAACTAGATGAGTAATCAGATGTTTATAAAAAAGCTCCACTATAATTTTCAATGCTTTAATAGTCAAGGTAAAACAATTACTCAGAGAAATATCGCTTATCTTTCTACTTAATTATTAAAAAGGATGTTATCTGAATGTTTTTCACAGGCAATAGGTGCTGTTTTATAGTGGGTCATCATATTTTTTAATTAAAGTTCAGTTAGAAAATAATTATAGTTGTTTGTGGCTTATTTTATCGCTAAAACTATTCAATATTTTGAATCTGTTCACGCATTTGTTCTATTAAGACTTTAAGTTCAATTGAAACCTGAGTTATTTCTTTATCTGCCGATTTAGAACCTAAAGTATTCGCTTCTCGGTTCATTTCTTGCATTAAGAAATCTAACCGTCTCCCAACAGGATCTTGTTGTTGTAAAACACGGTTAACTTCAATAGTATGAGCTTCTAAACGTTCTAGCTCTTCGCTAACATCAAGTTTTTGCATCATAAAAACCATTTCTTGTTCAAAACGATCAAAATTAGGTTCGGTAACTAGCTCCTTAATTCGCTCTATCATTTTGTTACGAATTAAATCAAGCACTTTAGGTATTCTTTGTTCTGCTAGTAGCACATAATAACTTATTTTCTGACAACGTTGTTCTAATAATTTTTTTAACTGAGTTCCTTCACGCTCTCTTGCATCTAATATTTTTATAATTGCTGATTGAACCAGTTCATTAACTCCAGATTTCAAGGAATCCTGATTAATATCTAGCTCTTGTTGTATTCCAGGAAATACCAAAACATCCAAGGCAGAAAAAGAATTAGAAATAGCCATTAATGCTTCAATTTTTGTGGTTGATTTCAATAAATCATCAACTGCATGGGTATTAATCTTAAAAAGTTGGGTATTTTGTTGATGCTTTTTATAATTTAGGCTACATTCAATCTTACCTCGTTTAATTTGTGTACTAATTATTTTGCGTAAATCAACTTCAAGAAATCGTAAACTCTCAGGAAGTTTAACTGAAATATCACAATAACGATGATTAACTGAGCGCAGTTCGCAATTTATGCTTAAACCGTCTATTTGAGCTTCGCTGTTAGCAAAGGCGGTCATACTTTTTATCATTTTTTACTTGCTACCTTTTACTTTAAAAAAATATAATGGCTGAATATTACGACCCCAAAACCTATCCTACCGAATGGAATTATTTGCAATCTGGGACAATTGTAGACCAATATATAATAGAGCGCGAATTAGCTCACGGTGGTTTTAGCTCTGTTTATTTAGCTAGATTAATAAAAGACCAAACTCAAGTTGCCATTAAAGAATTTTTACCTCGAAAACAAGCCCATCGAACTTGGAATAATGTGGTAGTTCCGAATAGTAAAGAAGATAAAGTTTTATTTAACAAGGGACGCGCCTTATTTTTTGAAGAAGCTAAGGTTTTAGCGCAACTCAAACATGAAAATATTGTTGAAGTTATTAATTTTTTCAGTTCTAATTCAACAGTTTATATGGTAATGAATTATGATTATGGCTTAGGATTAAATCAAATTGTTGCCGATAAAGAAATCCCGATAACTGAAGAATTCTTAGTGACAGTTTTTACTGCTTTATTGAAAGGGCTTGCAAAAATACATACGACTAATAGGGTTCATTTGGATATAAAACCTGGAAATATATTAATTCGTCCTGAGTATTCACCGCTATTGCTAGATTTTGGAGCTATCCAAAAAGTAGCCGAACTTCCAAAACATAAACAACCGTTGGTTATTACCAATGGTTTTTCACCGATAGAGCAGTATAGTAATAAAACACGTATCGGTTTTTGGACGGATATTTATGCGGTTGGTGCAAGTATGCGCTCATGTTTAGACCGTAAAGCCATGCAGTCCTCTCCTGGAAGAATTAAAAATGATCTAACTATTCCTGCAACTAAGGTTTATAAACGTAAACTTCCGCAGTATTTACTTGAGGCAATAGACTGGGCGACAGAAATACAACCTACGAAAAGGCCGCAAACAACTGAAGCATTAATTAATGCTTTAAATCCAACTTAAATTTAATATAAAGTGACTAGTTTTATTTTGGCTTTACAGTTTTTAACTCGAATTCCTGTGCCGATTAATCGTATTGTTACCGATAAGCAGTGGGGACAAACGGTTTTATTTTATCCTTTGGTGGGATTAGTGATTGGTTTTTTTTTGGCCTTTATTACTGTTTTAATTCCAGAAAATAGTTTTAATTTACAAGCTGCTATTATTTTAACTTTTTGGGTATTAATTACAGGGGGGTTGCATTTAGATGGTCTTGCTGATTGTGCGGATGCTTGGGCTGGTGGTTTAGAAAGTCCACAACGTAGTTTAGAGATTATGAAAGATCCGCATTCAGGCGCAATTGCTATCGTCACTTTATTTTTAGTTTTATTGCTTAAATGGACGGCTTTATCTTATTTACTCGCACAGCAGGAATTTTTAAGAATACTGATAATAACCCCAGTTTTAGGGCGTTGTGCTATTTTAGGGTTAATGTTATCAACACCTTATATTAACCCCAATGGTTTAGCTACAAAATTAAACTTATATTTACCAAAAAAAGCTGCCAGTTTAATTTTATTAATTACTTTGTTAATAAGTTTTTATACCATTGGCTTGTTGGCAGTATTATTAGCTATAATCATTGTTGTATTGATACGCTGGTTATCGCAACAGCGTTTAGCTGGGGTTACAGGTGATGTTTATGGAGCTAGTGTTGAATTAGTTGAAATGGGGTTATTAGTTTCAATGGTTTTTTTATAAGCTCTTCTCGGACTAAGAGCCAGTTTGCCGTATAATATTAACTAATGTTATTTGTGTTAAATTCAATAGGCTCACATTACCTTTATGGATATTATTAGGATAAACTCAAAAACATATTTTAAAAAAAATACATCTTTAGATTATTAAAAGGTAGCCATTATGAAAATAATAATAAATATTTTACTCAGTTTAAGTATATTTACTTTCTTAACCTCCAATCTCTATGCTGCTGATGTCAGTGCAGGAGAAGATAAATCGGCAATATGTGCAGGTTGTCATGGTGCAAAAGGAATTAGTACAAATTTTATTTATCCTAATCTTGCGGGACAACAAGTAGATTATCTAGTTGCACAACTTCGTAGCTTTAAAAAAGGAACACGTATTAGTTCGATTATGCAACCTTTTGTAAAACAACTATCAACAGATGATATTAATAATTTAGCTGCATTTTTTGCAAAACAAACAAATGAAACTGCACATCATCCAGAAACAAATGTTGTGACTGAAGAAACCATCTCCAAAGCTTCAATGTGTAAAGGTTGTCATGGTACTAATGCTGAAGGTCGTGGCACATTTCCAAGATTAACTGGCCAACATGTTCATTATTTAGAAAAGCAATTAACAGCATTTAAATCAGGAGATAGAAAAGGTGGTGTGATGTCAGGCATTGCAAAATCTTTAAGTGATGAGGATATTAGACAATTAAGCCATTATTTTAGTAATTTAAACGTTAAAAAATAAACCTAATTTGAGAAGCCTAATATGACAGCAAAAAAATTATCTTTGCCAACCCCAAACTTTAAAATTTATCTTGGCTCAAGTTTGTTGTTTATTTATATTTTTAGTTCTATGCTAGTTTTTGCCTTGCTGATTATTATGGCGTTAATACTGCCTTTTAATGTACGCTATCAACTTAGTCAATGGTGGGTAAATTCTGTACTATTTATGGCTAATATTTGTTGTGGAATCAAACATGAAATTGAAGGGTTAGAAAATTTACCTAAAGATCAAGCTGTTGTGATTTTGAGTAAACATCAATCTGCTTGGGAAACAATAGCATTTCGACAGTTTTTACCCCGACAAGTTTCATTATTAAAACGCTCTTTATTATGGATTCCTTTTGGTGGTTGGGCATTAGCAACTTTAAAGCCGATAGCAATAAATCGTGAAAATCAACGTGAAGCCCTCAAAACCCTTATTAACCAAGGTGGAAACGCATTAAAAGAAGGTTTATGGGTTATTATTTTTCCAGAAGGTACACGGTCTGCTCCTGGTGAGCATAAAAGGTTCAGCGTTGGAGGAGCAATGCTTGCTCATAAAACAGCATGTTCTGTTATTCCTCTAGCACATAATGCAGGAAGTATTTGGCCACGTTATAGTTTTTTAAAATATCCTGGAATAATTAAAGTTAGGATTGGACCTGCTATTGATGTTAAAGGTAAAAAAGCACGAGAAATTAACGCAGAGGCGGAACGCTGGATAATACAAGCGATGGATGAAATTGAAGTTTAAAACGGTATTAAACTTAAAAAATACTAGCGCAAATGAAAATAACTGGTATAATGCACAGCTCACTTAGGCAATAAGCCATTACAAGTGAAGCCCAGGTAGCTCAGTCGGTAGAGCAGAGGACTGAAAATCCTCGTGTCGACGGTTCGATTCCGCCCCTGGGCACCATAAATTTAAAAGCCTCTATCAATTAATTTTGTTAGAGGCTTTTTTATGCAAAGTCTTGTAGATAATTACTAAATTTTAGATAAATTGGGTTTATATAGACATAGTTTCGAGAAGAATAACGATAATTATGTTTTTAAAATATAGTTGTTTTGTAATGTTTAGCGTATAAAATATCTAGTTTTAAAATGATAGGTACAAAATAACACCAAAAACATTTAGAACTATTAGTTGTTATTTATTAATAATAACTAAATATATAGGGCTTATTAAATTTTCACACTAGGAAACTCAATGCAAACTACTATAGTTGACAAGGAAACTATTGATTTAACCAACGCTGACTTATATCTGAACCGTGAACTTAGTTTATTAGAATTTAATATGCGCGTATTAGCTGAAGCTAAAAAAGAAACCATTCCATTATTAGAGAGACTTAACTATTTATGTATTTCTTGTTCTAATTTAGATGAGTTTTTTGAAGTGCGAGTTGCCAGTGTTTTACAAATGGAAGCACTTAACCCAACTGCAATTGCTATAGATGGCCTTACTGCTAATGAACAGCAAGAATATATTTCGATAAAAGCACATGAATTAGTTGCTGAACAATACAACGTTTTAAATAAGATTTTAATTCCGAAATTAAAACAAGAAAGCATTTATTTTCTTCGTCGAGGTGAATGGTCGACTTCTCAATATAAATGGTTAGCTAAATATTTTAATAATGAATTGCTACCTATATTAACGCCTGTAGGATTGGATTCTGCACATCCTTTTCCTCGTATTTTAAATAAAAGTTTAAATTTCATTATTTCCTTAACTGGTAAAGATGCGTTTGGACGTAATAGTGGTCGTGCTATTTTGCAAGCACCTCGTGCTTTACCTCGTATTATTCAGATACCTAATGAAGAAACCGAGAGTAAAGGTTATAATTTTGTGTTCTTATCATCAATTATTCATGAGTTCATTAATGAGTTATTTAATGGAATGATTATAAAAGGTTGTTATCAATTTAGAGTTACTCGTAATAGTGATTTATTTGTTGATGATGATGCCATTGATGATTTAATGAATGCAGTTGAAGGCGAGTTAATGATGCGTAATTATGGCGATGAAGTGCGTTTAGAAATTGATGCAAAATCTCCTAATGAAACTGTTGATTTTTTATTGGCACGATTTGAAATGAATCATTCGCATTTATATTTAGCGGAAGGTCCTGTTAATTTAAATCGTATTCAGGCTATTTATGGACTTATTGATCGACCTGATTTAAAATTTATACCGTTTAAACCTTATATTCCCCCACAATTTAGACGTAATAAGAATATTTTTAATGCCATTAAAAAACAAGATATTTTATTACACCATCCTTATGACTCTTTTTTACCAGTGGTAGAATTTATTCGTCAAGCAGCAAGCGACCCTGATGTTTTAGCAATTAAACAAACCTTATATAGAACAGGAGTTGATTCTCCTATTGTTAATACCTTAATTAAAGCAGCTCGTGCGGATAAAGAAGTAACAGTAGTGATTGAATTACGCGCCCGTTTTGATGAGAAAGAAAATATTGTACTGGCAAATAAATTACAGGAAGCGGCTGTGCATGTAGTTTATGGTGTTGTGGGTTATAAAACTCATGCAAAAATGTGTTTAGTCTTACGTAAAGAAGGTAAAAGTTTACGAAATTATGTGCATTTAGGCACAGGAAATTATCATCCGAAAACTGCACGATTGTATACAGATTATGGTTTATTTTCATCTGATAAGGTTTTAGGAGAAGATGTTAGGCGTGTTTTTGTTCAATTAACTAGTTTGGGTAAAGTAACAAAACTTAATAAATTATTACAATCTCCTTTTACGTTACATAGTGGTTTAATTGATAAAATTGAACGTGAAATTGAAAATGCTAGAGCAAATAAACCTGCTTCTATTATTATTAAAGTTAATGCTATTGTAGAGGAGAAAAGTATTCAAGCACTCTATAAAGCCTCTCAAGCTGGAGTAAAAATAAAACTAATTATTCGTGGGATTTGTTGTTTACGTCCAGGTGTTAAAGGTATTTCTGAAAATATAGAAGTTAGATCGATTATTGGACGTTTTTTGGAGCATACCCGTGTTTATGCTTTTGAAAATGGAGGTGATTGGGAGGTTTATACTTCTAGTGCTGATTTAATGAATCGTAATATGTTTAAGCGGGTTGAAATCTGTTTTCCTATTGAAAATAAAAAGTTACTTAATCGAATTTTACATGATTTAGATATCTATCTACATGATAATGATCAGGCGTGGATTTTACAAAGTGATGGCTGTTATCATCCTATTCAACGTAAAGAAAGCACGGCTATTATTCAAGCACAAACGGTATTATTGAATGAAGTCAATAATTAATTTAAACAATAATAGCGGTACTTAATTATTTTATGATGATTATAAAAACGAGTTGAAATAATTGAGTTTAATTTTAGAAATAAGATGAGTGAAATAATAATGGATAGACTAAGAAATAAAGTTCGAGATATTCCTGATTTTCCTAAACCTGGAGTTATTTTTAAAGATATTAGCCCGTTAGTAAAAGATCCTGCTACATTAAAAATTGCAGTTCATCAATTATTATATCCTTTTTTAGGTCAAAAAATTACCGCTGTTGCTGGAATGGAAGCAAGAGGTTTTATTTTTGGTTCATTAGTTGCTTGGGAATTGGGTGTTGGCTTTGTACCTCTTAGAAAACCTGGAAAACTTCCATATAATGTGAAAAGTGTTTCCTATAATTTAGAATACGGTTCTGCAACTTTGGAAGCTCATATTGATGCACTAACAGAAAATGATCGGGTTTTATTGGTAGATGATTTATTGGCAACAGGTGGAACAGCAAAAGCAAGTTGTGAATTAGTTGAGTGCTTAGGTGCTAAAGTAGTGGCTTGTGCATTTGTTATTGAACTTGATAGGTTAAAAGGACGGGAAAAATTAAAAAACTATCAAATTCATTCTTTATTACATTATTAAAAAGATTAAAAAGATTGAAAATAAATTTTAATCTCTAAATTTAAATTAGAGATGGTTAAAAAATTATTGCTAAAAAATTAAAAATAATATTGAAGATTTTTAAAAATACTATTATCATAGATATATTAATCGCATTAAATTAATTAATTCTTATGGTTGTTTAAAGTGTATTAATTTTTATTTCCAACAAAATATAATGAAAATATGAAAATCTCAGAGTTAAATAAAATCACTATTGATGATTTAGTTATAATTCCAACAAAAGCATTGGAAGGATTTCAAATAACCCTTAATGATGCAATAGAAAGACGTAAAGAAAAAGATAAAAATGAATTTCTTGAAAAGCTGGCTATATTAGCTGATGAATCAGGAGTTGTTTTAGAGGAAATTTTATTATCACCACCGAGAAGATCTCCTACCATTAGATATAGAAATCCTGATGATCTATCGCAAGGTTGGTCAGGACGTGGTCGAAAACCTAATTGGTTGTTAGCATTAATAGAGACAGGTAGAACAATAAAAGAATTTGAAGTATAAGCTAAAGATTTAATCTACTTAAAATAGGAGATATTCAACATTAGTTGAATGTCTCCTTAGAAGTCGAGCTACAACTAATGACCATGATTAATTTTAATGCTTTAAACTGTTAAATAAATGTTGGATTACGCTTTATACATTTACTTACATAATTATAAAGCGAACCCAAGCTAGTTATTTTATTAAGCTGCATTAATTCCATAGCGACTACAAACAGAAGTTAATCCACCTGCAAAACCTTGACCAACAGCGGAAAAACGCCATTCATTATTTTTCTTATAAATTTCACCAAAAATCATTGCGGTTTCAATAGAATAATCTTCGGTTAAATCAAAACGGACAATCTCCTGATTAGTTGCGTCATTAACAACACGAATAAAAGCATTCTCTATTTGTCCAAAATTTTGATTTTTTGACTCCGCATCATGAATGGTGACGACCATTGAGATTCTTTCTATATCAGATTGTTGATCGAGCATAGATAAGTCAAGTTTAATAACCTCATCATCACCTTCACCGCCACCTGTTAAATTATCTCCCATGTGTTCAACTGCATTGTTTGCACCTTTAAGGTTATTGTAAAAAATAAAATCTGAATCGCTTCTCACTTTTTCAGAGGCAGTTAATATAAATGCAGAGGCATCTAAGTCATAAGTTGCCCCATCTGTTTGTCGTTCGTCCCAGCCTAAACCAACTTGAATTTTTTTTAAACCTGGGTTTTCTTTAGAAAGTGACAGTCTGCCACCTTTATTCAACGTTACAGCCATTATAATTTTCTCTTTAAATTAAGCCATGTGAATGGCGATGATTAAAAACTTAATTGCTAACCGTTCACTACCTTTATATTTCAAAAATACACTAATAATATTTGAGTAAATAAATGAATGGTTGCTTTTATTTTAATATAAATTTTACATTTTTTGCAATAAAATATTAAAAATTTACGACATTCTATTTTTTACCATGAAGAAAGTGAAATAATATACTATCTGGCTAATAATAAACTCTAAAAGATTGTTGTATTTCTTCAAACTCATATAAGTATGGATTTACAACCTGCTGATTAGCGGCAATAACAATTAAATCATGAGAAAACACAGAGGTGTTGTACCAATTAAAGCTTCCTTCTATGACAATAGATTCATCAATAATACAGTATTTAGAATGAATGGGAGAATAAGGAATTGGATGATCGTCTTTACCGTAAACTAATCCTACCTTTACATTTGCTAACTTTAATCGCTCAATGACAGGTAATAAAGGACGGTTTAATTCTTCTTTCATGCTACGCTCTATACCAATTTTTCCTTGCCTAGCTAAATGTCCATTGAATAAAATATGAACATCAACGCCTCTATTTTTAGCATTAATCAATGCACAAATAACACTATCATGATGATTACCTAATAATTCGCCAATTAAAAATAGGCTAATTTTAATGGAACATGTAGCGCGGTTAATTTCAGCTAAAATAGCGTGATGTGGTAAATAACTACTTCCATTTTGGATGGTATGTCTACCAAAGGTATACAGTAAATTAAATTGGCTGTAAGGGTCTATCCCATATTGCTGGATAACTCCACCACGCTGACTTTGAAAAATATTATCTAATAATCGGCAGACACCTTTAGAATGGAAGGTCATTCCTGACTCCCAATTTGCCCACCAACGATCAAAAGTAATATTAAACGAGCCTAAAATGCAATCCTCATCATTAAAAATGATAAATTTGGTGTGCATATCAGGTTCAACCTCTATTAGAGAATGATTAGGGCTACAAACAACACCCATTAATTCAATCCCAGCCTGTTTTAAGCGAGTATAATTATTACTATTAGTTAAGGTCATTTTTCGCCAATCAACTAGGCATTGAATCCATACACCTTGTTCACTTGCATGAATTAGATGATTGGTAAAATCAGCATCGTCAATACAATCAACACTAACTTTAATAGTACAGAGTCTATCAGGGTTATTTTGTTTAAAATTTATAGTTTTATTAATAAAATTATGGATATAACTTTTCGGATGATAGGGGTGATTAGGTTGACCTTTAGTAAATTTTGGAACTAATTGTAGCGAGTCAAAATGATGATTAATCCAATCAACATCATTTTGTAGTTCATAGGCTTGTAACTCATAAGTTTGATAGTGATTCGGAGTTGAATAGAGTGAAGTTATTTCTCGGTGTTGGTGTTTATCTGAACCTTTATGTATCTGTGACCAATCCATAAAGATATAATCTTTTTTTGAGGCGATAGAGTGTTGGTCTTTATGAATAATAAAGGAAAATTTAACACAATTAATTTTTCCAAATGAATTAGAAAATGGGTGAAGATAAAAGTCTCTAGTTTTACGTTTATGATGATTCCATCTAATATCATAAGCATCGGTATCAACAATATAGGTTTCACAAATATTATGATGACGATAGATTTTTAAAATAACTTTTAAGTTAATTTGATTTCCATGAGAAATATCAAATTCTATTTTCCCCCAGCGAAGAAAAAATTTATGATTAAAATCATTAGCTCTAGCGAATGAGCTGCCTAATTCACCATGGATGGGTTTAGCATAATATTCAGCTATGTGCATATCATTTTCTTCCATTGTTTTAAAATTAACTTTTTTGATTTAAAGTGGTTCAAAAATCATAAAATAACCACAATGGTCGGAAACTCGACCATAGTCATTTTCGGTAAAAATAACCTTAGCCGATGTAATTTGTAATTCACTGCCCTTTTTCATGAAAACATAATCAATTCGATAATCATCAGCTAATAAATCTTTCCAATGCTCATCGTTAATTTTAAAAATTTTTTCAAAAACACCGTATTCATTAACCGCTAAGAACTGATCCTCATAGTTACCCGAATTAACCACTAATTCATAACCCTCTGAACCTGCGGTAATATTGAAATCACCACATAACAATGTTGCTTTAATCTCATCAGTATGATTAGTTTCAGCCCATTGATGCAACCGTTCAAATTGTTGTTGAAAACCATCCTCCAACCAGCTTAAATGAGTTGAAAAAATATTAATACTACCTATAAAAGGCACATAAACTTGAGCTGTTACTACTTTTCTTGAATGAATATCATAAATATTATGACTATCAGATACATAGCTGGCTTCATGATTAGATAAAGGATAACGACTTAAAATAGCAACTCCTTCTCTATATTTATCGAAACCTAAGTGCGACCAATCACTATGAAGATAAAAGGGTTTATTTAAACGGTCATTAATGATTTTTGCGGAATTAGATTCCCAGTCACCTTCACCATCGCGCCAATATTCAGCGACTTCTTGTAAACAGACAATATCAATTTCAAGCTCATCAATGGTTTTAGCAATTTTGCTAAATTTATCATCTTGATTTTCCTCTTGATAGCAATGTAAATTTAAAATGAGCAGTTTTAATTGTTCGCGTTGGAAATGATAATTATGCTCACCATTGTTTTCCCATAGGGTTTGCGCGCTATTTTCACAATTAATAATATAGTCCAACTTAAACCAATTACCTTTTTTAAGTGTCGCAGTCCAAAGTTGAACTCCATATTGATTTGGGTTTCTTGCATTACTTTGTATGCTTTTATCCCAATAATTCTTTTTAAATTGACAGGCAGTTTTATGGGTTGTTTGCCAGTAATCCATAGTCCAGTGAATGGTTACTTTTTCAGCATTAAAGGCTTTCGTAACTGCAATGGTTAAATTAATAGGTTGTTCTTCATCATGTAAATGGTTTTTAAACCCAACATTTTGTACTTGTTGATTATTGGTTAATTTAATACCAGAATCTGCTTCACTAACGTAATTAAGTCCGTGATTATTATCCCAATATTCTTTACCTGAAACCTGATAGCGTAAACTAAATTGAATATTACCAACAAGAGATTGTTTATTGGTTAAACTAAAATTAATAGTCGCAATCCAGTGTTCTTTATTATGACCTTGCATACTGTGATAGTTTGCAGGTAATATTTGCCAAATATCATCCTCGCCTGCCCAAATAATATCAACTTGTTTATTATAACTAACATTTTCAATCAAAATAAAAAAGGTTAATTGTTGTTGGGTTTTTACTGTTTTACGGGTAATTATATTTTCTACATATAGTAGTTCTATTTTATCCATTTTAATATGATTGCTTTTAAATTTATTTTATATAGGTATCTTAATTATTTCAATAGACAAAAATAATCTTACGCCTTTACGTTGAATTAAAAAAGCAACTTTTGTTCCAATGACAAGAGTATTGATAATATCCTCAAAACTTTCCACATTCCAGATATTTTTTCCTTGAATATTTAAAATAATATCACCTTGTTGGAGACCAAACTGAAATGCTAGACTATCTTTGATAACAGAATAAACTAATACTCCATATTTATCAATCTTAAAAACGTGGCGATCATTTATTGTCAATGAACTAATTCCTATCCCCAACAGCTTAATTTCTTTTTTAATGTCTTTTTGAGTTAGTAAATCGTTTTCGTCGGCTAACAAACCGACTTTAAAGGTAATTGTTTTTAATTTTCCTTGCCTAATAATTTTTACCGATACCTTCTTTCCTGTTGCCATCATTTGTACTTTAGAAGGAAGAATAGTTGCAGATTCTATTGTTTGACCATTGAAGGTAACGATTATATCACCGAGTTGGAATCCTGCCTCGTCCGCAGGGCTTAATGGAATTATTTTAGAAATTAAAGCGCCATAGGGTTGATTCATAAAAAAAGCATCAGCTAAATCTTCAGTAACATCTTGTGTTTGAATGCCCATCCAGCCATAACTCACCTGACCTTGTTTTTTAATTTGATTGGCAATATTTATCACCCTATCAATAGGGATAGCAAATGATAATCCTTGATAGCCTCCAGAAAGCGTATAGATTTTTGAGTTCATACCAATGACTTCACCTTTAAGGTTAAATAAAGGTCCGCCAGAATTGCCAGGATTAATAACTACATCAGATTGAATAAAAACATTATTTTTTTCTGAAGCTAAACGCCGATTTTTAGCACTGATAATTCCAGCGGTGACAGATTGTTCAAGTCCATAAGGTGAACCTATTGCAACAACCCATTCACCGATATTTAATTTTTCAGGAATGCCAATTTTAACAACTGAAAGTTTATCTGCTCTTATTTTTAATAATGCAATATCTATTCGTTTATCATAGCCAACTAATGAAGCAATAAATTCTCGATTATCATTTAATTTTACAATAATGGTTTTAGCTTCTTTAACTACATGATAGTTTGTTAAAATATAACCTTGTTTAGAAATAATAAAACCAGAGCCAATAAGATTATAAGCAGAGTTAGATGGTATGGCTTGTTGATGACTGCTAATATTAACAACGGTATCCTTATTTTTTTTTACCATGACGGTAAAATCAGGAAATGCACTTGAGACAATAGGGGAAAATATGAAAAAACAGAAAAATAAGCTGGTTTTTAACATCATTATTCTTATTAGCTCACCTTAATTTCTAAAAATTTCATGCAAATAAATTAATCTTGTTTATAACTGATAGTTTCCATATATGGTGGGAAAGAAGGAGTTCCATCTGTATAAAAACTAGTGTTATAAGCTTGAAGATAATCATTAAAGGGTATCGTTTGATAATTTGTTGTTTGCTTTTTTATGGGATCTTTCTCTAATAAAGGTGTTGCAGATACAAAATTATTTTGTTGATTAGGCGGTTTTTTAACAGTTGCCATTGTTGACGATGAAGTAGGATTATATTTTAAGGGTTTATTATCAATAATTTCAATCGACAATACTGCTATTAATGCTATACAGGCAGCTAATGCCATGGTAATTTTATACGCTTTTTTAATCGGAGGGTTAACGGCTAACAAATAAAGCGGTTCTTTGGCGATGCCTTGCTGGATAGATGCCAAAAAATCAGTATTAATTAGTGAAAATCGCTGAGAAGACAATGCCATTGAGGCTATTTGATAACGATTAACTTTTTGCATCAATTCTGGGTGCAATTGAAAATCAGTTAATAAATTTAATACTTCGTTATATTTCAATTCATCATCAATAAAGCATGATATTTTTTGATTTACATCATCCATAGAAATTTACCTTTTATCAAGCAGTGGGGTTATTTTTTTATCAATCGCTTCTCGCGCCCTAAAAATACGCGATCTGATTGTACCAACGGGACATTCCATTGTTTGTGCAATTCCATCATAACTCATCCCTTCAAATTCTCTTAACGTAATGGCAATGCGCATTTCTTCTGGTAAATTGTCGATGACTGTTTCAATTGTGCTAACAATATCATCATTCATTAACAAGCATTCAGGTGTATCTGTGCTTTGTAATTGTGGTGCATTTTCAACTTGTTCTGCCTCTTGAATATCAACTTGATAATCAGAATAACGACGTGAACGTGATAATAAATAGTTTTTTGCGGTATTTATCGCTATTCTATACAGCCAAGTATAAAAGGCACTATCACCTCGGAAATTAGCTAAAGCACGGTAGGCTTTTATAAAGGTTTCTTGTGCTACATCTTGAGCCTCGCTGGGATCTTTTATATAGCGGTTGACTAATTGAATAATTCTATATTGATATTTTAACACTAATAAGTCGTAAGCGGATTTATCCCCTTGCTGAACCTTGTTAACGAGGTCATTATCAATATCTTTACTTATCTTCAGTTTATTATTCACATGATTGCTTTAATGTTGAGATAGACACGCAAAAGTTGCGTTAGTTCTATGAAAATAATTGCTATCGTTCTAAAAAGGGTTATTATCCCTAAACAATGCAGATTAAGCCACTGTAACTTTCAATGTTTTTATTTTAATTTATGTTAAATTCTCATTCTTTTGATGTCCTTATTATAGGAAGTGGCGCAGCAGGTTTAACTCTTGCGCTCAAACTTGCTGATAAAGCAAGTGTTGTTGTCCTTTCAAAATTTTCCTTAATTGCAGGTAGCACTTATTATGCACAAGGTGGTATTTCTGCGGTATTAGATAAAAGTGATTCATTTCAATCACATATTGAAGATACGTTGAACGCAGGTGCTGGACTTTGCGATGAAGAAATTGTTAAACTC
This sequence comes from Methylococcaceae bacterium, assembly GCA_030627205.1. GTDB lineage: Bacteria > Pseudomonadota > Gammaproteobacteria > Methylococcales > Methylomonadaceae > WTBX01. The sequence goes on along the minus strand of DAOUSN010000009.1, from coordinate 1,847 downwards.
ACTGTTTCACAGGGCAAACAAAGTATAGATTGGTTACGCCAACAAGGGGTTGCTTTTACCGAAGATATTTCTGGTGAACTACATTTAAACCGTGAAGGAGGGCATTCTCATCGACGTATTGTACATGCAAAAGATGCAACTGGCAGGGCTATGTCATTATCTCTTATTAAACGTGCGCAAGAACATTCAAATATAGAAATATTAGAAAATCATAACGTTGTTGATTTAATTACCACTGATAAATTTAATGAGACCGTAGACAAAATAATTTTAGGGGCTTATGTTTTAGATACGCATAATCAACAAGTAAAATCAATTGCGGCACGAATCGTGGTTTTAGCGACAGGTGGTGCAAGTAAAGTTTATCTTTATTCAACTAACCCTCATATTTCAACAGGCGATGGTATTGCCTTAGCTTGGCGAGCAGGCTGTCATATTAGTAATATGGAATTTATGCAGTTTCATCCTACTTGTCTTTATCATCCTAATGCGCGTTCTTTTTTAATTAGTGAAGCTGTTAGAGGTGAAGGTGCGCGTTTAATATTACCTAATGGACAACCTTTCATGTCGGATTATGATGCCAGAGAAGAACTTGCACCACGTGATATTGTAGCAAGGGCAATTGATAATGAGATGAAAACGCAGGGAATAGAATGTGTTTATTTGGATATTAGTCATAAACCTGCAAAGTTCATTAGGCAACATTTTCCAACAATTTATGAGCAATGTTTAAAATTAGAAATAGATATTACCAAGCAGCCTATTCCGGTTGTTCCTGCGGCGCATTATACCTGTGGTGGGGTTATTACTGACAGTAATGCACGGACTAATATCCCAAGGCTCTATGCTATTGGTGAAGTGGCATGTACGGGTTTGCATGGAGCTAATCGTATGGCGAGTAACTCATTGCTAGAATGTTTAGTTTTTGCAGAACGCGCTTCAGTAGATATTCTAAACTCTTTACCTGATTTTCCGCAACTTAAGGTAGAAATTCCTAAATGGGATGAGTCCCAAGTAATTGATTCTGATGAAGAAGTGGTTATTTCACATAATTGGGATGAATTGCGGCGTTTTATGTGGGATTATGTCGGTATTGTTCGTACCAATAAACGTTTAAATAGGGCAATGCATCGTATTGAGTTATTAACTGAAGAAATTGATGAATATTATGCACATTTTAAAGTTAGCAGTGATTTATTAGAATTACGAAGTTTAGTGACTGTTGCAGAATTAATTGTCCGTTGTGCGCAACAGCGTAAAGAAAGTCGAGGATTACATTATACACAAGATTATCCTGAAACTGATAATAGTCAACCAGCAAAAAATAGTTTTTTAAACCCCAATGATTTTAAATAAAACAATGTTTATTTCCAATCGCAGATTCAATTAGCAAGTATTCTTCATTTTTAATGATTGAGAAAAAGCCAATTTTTATAGATTCACTTTTTCTCAATTTAAACTAAAAATAAATCTGCTTCTAATACCTCTAAAATTTAAATGAGTGTGGGCAAATCATCTAAGGGACTAGTAACGCCTTCTGCGCCTTGTTGTAAAACATGGGTATAAAACATCGTTGTTTGCAAATCTTTATGCCCTAGTAAGGATTGAATGGTACGAATATCAGTACCACGTTGTAATAAATGAGTAGCAAAGCTATGTCTAAAAGTATGCGCGCTTACTTTTTTGCTAATATTCAATTTTCGGACAACCGTTTTAATGGCTTTATTAACAACGGATGGATCAACATGATGGCGGCGGATTATATTTGTAAGTGGATCAATGCCAAGGTTTCGCGCAGGGAACACATATTGCCAGCCCCATTCTTTTTCTGCATTAGGATATTTTCT
>DAOUSN010000069.1 GCA_030627205.1 Methylococcaceae bacterium | reverse complement strand
TCAATTTAGCTACTTTCAATTTAGCTACTTTCAATTTAGCTACTTTCAATTTAGCTACTTTCAATTTAGCTACTTTTAAAGGTGTTGTTTTTTTATTTTTAACAAGAACATCTTCATCTTTATCAGTATGTGGAGTTAAAATGAAACCATCTTTATCCAGTGTACTTATTGCAATAAGGCTTGCTGATTGTTGGGCGCAACCCGAAATGGTAAAAATAATCAAAAATAATAAATAACTCAATGACCTGTTAGACTTAGCTAAAATCATTTGTTAATCACCTAAAAATAGTTATTGTAAAGTATTAATTATATCATCATTGTTATTGATTTCCCTATCATTTTTCTATATTAGAGCTTAAACCATGAAACGAAAATTTTTATTTTCCTGTTACCAGTCCCCTAGAGGTAAGCTATTACAAACATTAGAAATTAAGTATTTGAAAAAATCTATAGATGTAAGCTGTAAGCAAACAGTGCTACAAATTGGCGCTTTAAATTTTGAAAATAAATTTATTGACTGTACTTTTTATAAACGCTTTATAATTTTAGATAATTTTGCTGCAGGAACAAATTTTGCGACTAAAATTCAGGCTAAAGCATTTAATTTACCAATACAATCTGAAACAATTGACATGATTATTTTGCCCCATTTATTGGAATTTGATGCTCATCGTTTTCAGACTATACGAGAAGTAGAACGTGTTTTAAAACCAGAAGGGTGTTTAATTATTTTAAACTTTAATCCTTGGAGCGTATGGTTACGCTCACAGTATTTTTGGGATAAGCATCTTGCTGAATCATGGCGTGGGCATTTTATGACCCGTTCTCGTATTTTAGATTGGCTAAAATTACTTAATTTTGAATTAAAAACCACAACAGAATTTGCAATAGATTCATTTAAGACTACCCACGGTACTTTTACATTTAATAAAAATACAATTTTAGCAACTGCCTATGCAATTAAAGCAATTAAACGCCGTTACACTCTAATTCCTTTAACACCAGATAAAGAAATACCTACAAGGCTTAATGTTGCCACAACTTTAAAATTAATTCAAAGGATAAAATCAAAATGACCGAAACTGTAATTATTTATACAGATGGTGCTTGTAAAGGCAACCCTGGCAAAGGTGGCTGGGGAGCTTGGTTACAATATAATGAAAATAATGAAAATAATGAAAATAATGAAAATAATGAAAAAGAGATTTTTGGAGGAGAAAATTATACAACTAATAATCGTATGGAATTAATGGCAGCAATTCAAGCTTTAGAGTTCTTAAAAGAACCTTGTGTTATAGAGTTACATACAGATTCGTCATATGTTAAAAACGGAATTAGTAAATGGATAATTAATTGGAAACAACGCGGCTGGAAAACAGCTAACAAACAGCCTGTAAAAAATGAAGATTTATGGCGACGCTTGGACGCAGCTAGTGAGGTGCATAAAATAGAGTGGAAATGGGTTAAAGGACATTCAGGAAATTATGGCAATGATAAAGCGGATAATCTTGCTAATAAAGGCATTACAAGTATTTATAATTAATGACACAACAACTAAGTAATATTACAAGTAGATGTTTATAAACCTAACGAAGTATTAATCAAATCAACTTTTATCATAACTGCAGACTGAATAATCGGATTGCGTTTATTAATGTTCAATAGTTCGGACAGTTTTTGTAACCCATTGATTTAAAAATAATTTACCAACACATCTCGTAAATATAAAACTCTTTAAAATCAATTCATTATAGAGTTAAGACAGCTATCTTTTTTAAAACTGTCCGAAGTATTGTATATTTAAAATAATTATTTAATTTCTGAAAGAAGATTTGGATTAACTACTAGGTTTCTTACGCCATGTGCATGATTTTCATTGAAAACATTACTTTTACACCATTGGTTTACCGTTTTTATATTAATTTTTAAAACCTTGGGTCTAATACTCCATGTAACGTGAAAAGGTGAGCCTTTTGTATTATAACTTGGGCCGGTGGTTGACCCTGCATATTGAATCGGAGTCCCTGTATTATTAGGCAGGTTTAATGCCTGATGAACACCATTTTTAACCCCATGTTTAGTTAATTCGCGAAAATTCAACGCTTGCTTATCATTAACTAATACATAGACTTGCGTTTCTACACGTAATTGAGGATTAGTAGTTGAATCACTTATACAAGCAGTTAGGGTAGCTCCTGGCTTAACCTGAGCAGTAGAATATACATAATGAACTTCAATGGTATCGCCCGAAAAAAGCTTACTATGTTTACTAGGGCATATCTCCTGATTCACGGGCTTTAGTTCTTGGACATTCAGTTTACCAGAAAATTTATAACCGCCTTGATATCCATGTCCATCACCGTCGCCTGCATAATGGGTAAACTCGCCGCCTTTATGCTCAGCATTTTTATGAAAATGTATATTACAAAGATTCATTTTTGTTGAATCAGGTGCAATGCTGAAGGTAATTTTATTCTGTCCTACTTTTGAGTTTATATCCCGTGGAGATTGTGGCCCAAAACCTTTATCTAAGGTGTTTTTCGCAAGTAAACTTCGTTGTTCAGTTGGCGTTTGAGTAGCCATAGAATCATGAGAATTTAATGACTGATGCTTAGTATTAGTGCAACCTGCGAGTAAAGTTACACCAGTAAGTAAGACAAAAATATCTAATTTCATTTTTATACCTTAATTTATTGATGATAATTACTTAGAACACTTAACAATAACTTATTTAACCCCGAAAATCCATTTCACATGTCCAATCATATCGCTCATTGAATTCTCTTTTAAAGTATCAATCAACTCATTAAATTTAAAGGCATGATGCCGTTCATAAACTACCCCTGTTTGTGGCATATCGGCTAAGCCCGTTTCTCTAGCATGATCGACAAAGCCGTCATTTTTCCAGAAAAAAGCCCCTGGCATCGTAGTTGGAATCACTAACACAAAAAATAATGAGCGTCCAAAAGCCCCCATCACTAACATAGAGACCATCATTAAACTGCCAAGAAGTATCAACCCAAATGCAGAGTCCATATAAACCATAACAATGGCCGCTAATAAATTAAAACCCAATAAGACATTACGCAATAAATACGATTTACCGTATTGCGTAACCTGTCGATAATGAGAAGCCGCGCCTTCATTGTTTGCTTGTTTCATGTCATACGCATGCAGTATATGTCCCATGCCTTCTAGGGCTAAACCCATGGCGATAATAAAACTTAAGTTTTGTAATAATAAAATCACCTCAGCACTTAATGGCAAGGTTATCACGGTAATAACCCCAATAATTAACCCGCCAAAACTAAGCATTGATCCCACAAAAGCAGTGGCTGTTTGGATATGATTCCAAAAGGGTCGCGCAGGAATTCGATATAATTGATACATGTAAAACAAACCGATAACACCACTTAAGCCGCCTAATAAAGCAAAACTCGTCGCCATAAAATTTGTAAAGCCATTATCAAATAAGGCAAAAAATCCGTAGCCTAATAGCCCAGTATAAAACATCGAAACCCCTGCAATTTCACGACTCACAGGCGATAAGCGTAAATTATTAAACCCACGATAAAAACGATGCGGT
>DAOUSN010000068.1 GCA_030627205.1 Methylococcaceae bacterium | reverse complement strand
TGTTGGAAAAGTAAGAATACGAGTGCGAGTAAAAGCTGTTTTTGAAAGACGATATTTATCCATAAATAAAAAGCTGTTTATGGTATTATTTAGTTCTTCACAGATATTTTTTATTGTGTTTCCCCTTGATTTATGCTTACCTTTTTATTTGAGAAATATAGGCTGTTATTATAGCATAATCAATTGGTTATACTTAACTTACTGGCATTGAGTCAGACACCTTTAATTCAGTATAAACTAAATTTTCAAGTATGCAAAATGCAAGACTTGACCCTTTCTTTTTTTCTTTCTGCTTTCTTTCAAACTTGGTTAAGATTAGATTTTAATGTTTTTATGTTAAAATAACCTTTTAGATAAACTTTTCTAAAAATTCTATTAATTGATTATTGATGTTTTAAAAATTATCCCCATTTCCAAGACTATTGACTATATTTTAAGAGTAACAAGTGCGGAAACATTTGTTAATCCTTTATTAAAACAACACTGCATTCCATAGGGTACGGACTAAAAACATGGCAAAAGAAGATTTTTATAAACTCCTCGGCATTAATAAAAACGCCAGTGACACTGAAATTAAAAAAAGTTATCGCCGTTTGGCAATGAAATATCACCCTGATCGGAATACTGATAATCAAGATATTGCTGAAAAAAAGTTTAAAGAAATAAAAGAAGCTTATGAGATTTTATCAGATCCTAAGAAACGTTCTGCTTACGATCAATTTGGTCACGCAGGTGTTGACCCTTCTATGAGAGGAGCTCAAAATAACGGGGAAGGGTTTAGTGACATCTTTGGCGATGTTTTTGGTGATATATTTGGTGGTGGCAGTCGTCAACGCAGTAATGTTCAACGAGGTTCAGATTTACGTTATAACCTTGAACTAAGCTTAGAAGAAGCGGTGGCAGGCACACATACCAAAATTCGTGTCCCTGTTCTTTCAGCCTGTAATGAATGTCATGGATCTGGAACTAAAAAAGGTTCATCACCCATCAGTTGCTCTACATGTAATGGGATTGGGCAAGTTAGAATGCAACAGGGGTTTTTCTCAGTACAGCAAGCATGTCCAACCTGCCATGGTTCTGGAAAACAAATTAAAGACCCTTGCCGTAAATGTCATGGTCAAGGACGAATACAAGAAACTAAAACCTTGTCAGTTAAAATTCCAGCAGGTGTTGATACAGGCGATAGAATTCGTTTAGCTAATGAAGGTGAAGCAGGTGATCGTGGCGGTCCTTCCGGAGATTTATATGTACAAGTCCAAGTAAAAGATCATTCAATTTTCACTCGTGAAGATGCTAATTTATATTGCGAAGTCCCGATTAATTTTCCAACAGCATGTTTAGGGGGGGAAATTGAAGTACCAACATTGGATGGCAAAGTTAAATTAAAAATTCCAGTAGAAACTCAAACTGGGAAATTATTCCGTTTACGAGGTAAGGGGGTTAAACCTGTCCGTGGAGGAGCGGTAGGCGATTTACTTTGTCGTGTTCAACTTGAAACTCCTGTACGGTTAACAAAAGAACAAAATGATTTAATCAAACAATTAGCAGACTCTTTAGCAGGTGGAGGTAAACAACATAGCCCGCAAGAACATTCATGGACAAATGGTGTAAAAAGTTTTTTTGATAAATTAACAGGATAAATTATGGCAAGAATTGCAGTCATCGGCGCATCAGGACGTATGGGTCGATGTTTAATACAAGCAGCTGTTAACGCAAAATCATTACATGTTGCTATTTCTCGTAGCTCAGTGGGTAAAGATGCGGGTGATTTAGCTGGAGTTGGCACACAAAATATCATCGTTTGTTATGATTTGGAAACCGTATTAGATGATTTTGATATTTTAGTTGATTTTACTCGCCCAGTAGCGACATTAGAACATTTAAAAATTTGCCATCAAGCAAATAAAAAAATTGTTATTGGAACTACGGGGTTTAGTAATGAAGAAAAAGCAGTTATTAAAGAAGCGTCAAAAGATATAGGTATAATCTTATCGCCTAACATGAGTATTGGGGTCAACATATCACTTAAATTATTAGAGATGACCGCTAAAATTATGGGTGATTATACTGATATTGAAATTATCGAAGCACATCACCGTCACAAAGTTGACTCTCCTTCTGGAACAGCATTATTAATGGGGCAAGTCATTGCTGATACTTTGGGCTGGGATTTAGAAGAACATGCGGTTTATGGGAGAGGAAAAGGTAATATTGGTGAACGTAAATCTGAAATTATTGGTTTTTCAACCATCAGAGGTGGAGATATTGTTGCAGAACATACAGTCATGTTTGCTGACGAAGGTGAGCGAGTCGAAATAACGCATAAAGCGAGCAATCGAATGACTTTTGCAAATGGAGCAATCCGTGCGGCCAAATGGTTAATGGAAGAGGGAACAGGGATTTATGATATGCAAGATGTACTCGGGCTTTCTTCATTACACATGACTCGCTTAGGACTTTTAGAAACAAATCCGCAGGTAACCCGTGATTTAATTCATCGTACTGAAACTAAAACTGTTTAAATTAAGGGAAAAATGTCTATTTCCGTTATTATTCCTTGTTTTAATCGTGTTGAATTATTACAGCGAGCTTTAGACTCTGTTTATGCACAATCACTTCTTGCAGACGAAGTGATTGTTATTGACGATGGTTCAACTGATAATACTCAAACAATGCTTAAGCAATATTTTCCGCAAGTTGATTATATTTATCAATCTAATCAAGGTGTAAGTGCGGCAAGAAATACAGGAATAACCAGAGCTAAAGGGCAGTGGTTGGCATTTTTGGATTCTGATGATGAATGGTTAGCGGATAAATTATTTCAACAAATCAACGCGCTTAGAGCTACTGACTATAAAGTTTGTCATACCGAAGAAATTTGGATACGTCATGGTGTACGTGTGAACCAGATGAATAAACATAAAAAAATGGGAGGGTGGATTTTTAAACATTGCTTACCGTTGTGTGCAATGTCCCCTTCTTCAATTATGATTCATTGTGATGTTTTTAATAAGGTTGGTTTATTTGATTGTTCTTTTCTTGCTTGTGAAGATTATGATTTATGGTTAAAAATCACCGCAAAATATCCTGTCTTATTAATAGAACAGCCTCAAATTAAAAAATATGGTGGTCATGACGATCAGTTATCGCAAAAATATTGGGGATTAGATAGATTTAGGATTCAAGCGTTAGAAAAAATTATTAACACGGGTTGTTTAACAGTCGAAAATAAAATTGCTGCCATTAAGATGTTACTTAAAAAAGCAACTATTATTCAAAAAGGAGCTTTAAAGCGTAACAAAATGGAGGATGTTTTTTATTATCAACAACTTATAAATTATTTCTCACAAGTTTTAGCAGAGCAATAAAGTTGTACTTTTTCAAGATAATGAATTTTTGTTATTTCTGCTGATGTCAGTATATAGTAACATAAAAAGCCATGCCATCTTCATTGGCAAAGCAAATTTGACGATTGTTGCCTCGTACACTTACATGTTAAGGAATACCAATGGGACTAATACAAGGTTTTCTGGGCATATTCTTATTAATAATTAGCAGAAAGTTGGATTTTACAGTAAAAGAACCTGTTTTGGTAGTTTAATTAACACTGACCCCAATGCCATTTTCCATTATTTTATACTTACCTTTTTTATTTGAGAAATATAGGATGTTATTATAGTATAATCAACTGCTTGAGCTTAACTTACTGGCATTGACTCTGACCTCAGTTATTTTTTCTTGAGAGGGGGGAAGGGAAAAGAAAGGAATTTTGCACAATGCAAGACTTGATCCCTTCTTTCTCGAATCTTTCTTACTAAAGTCTCTGTTTGTTTTTGATAAACCAAATAAGCTTGGTGATTCTTTAGACATAAATTACATTACCTGTTTTTTTGTCTAAAGAATCACCAAGCTTATTTGGTTTATCAAAAACAAACAGAGACTTTAGTAAGAAAGATTCGAGAAAGAAGGGATCAAGTCTTGC
>DAOUSN010000020.1 GCA_030627205.1 Methylococcaceae bacterium | reverse complement strand
GGGTCCCCTTTTGGGGCTTTGTGTTCTGATGAATGCTCAAAGTCAAACACCAGCTCACGCCCCTGTTCTTTTAAAGCGGTAAAGCGGTTCAGTACCGTTTGCGGCTGGTCATTAATCCATTGGCGGCCATCTACGCCTTTCACTTGCAATCCTGCGGGAATAAGCTCTACCCATGACGGCACGTTGCCGTTATCGGTTTTAAGTTCAGCGCAAAGTGAGGTGAGTAATAATGTTTTCATGTCGCTAGATTACTAATTTCTAGCGTAACTGAATAATAAAGTGATTTAAAATTTAATGGAGGGTGGAAAAGAGGGAGAAGAAGATAGGTTGTAAATAATGCCTTATCTTTATAAGAGACTTAAAATCTAACGCGGTTCTAACGCACCTTTAGCGGTTGATTTTGTTTTTTTGGGAGCTTGATAGATAGACAATAAAAAAACGCGCTTAGAGCGCGTTTTGGTTAATTTTAGTTAATTGGTATTTGTTAAAATATTTTAATACCGAATGAGACTGCCGCTTTTGCAACTTCTTTTGCCATTTGCAGTGAGCCTTCATTCATTAGCTTAACCAGCTTATCACCAATAGATTCATTTTTGCTGATACTCTCTGGAGTGCTTTTTAACACCTCCAATCCTTTAGAAGTTAATACCGCCCGTCCATAACCATATTGCCCTTTATCTTTTATGCGGATATAACCCGTTTCAATGAGCCATTCCATAGTGGCAAGGCAAATAGTAAAACGCATTGAGCGTACTTTATTATTATCAAGCACTGTCCCATACTCATCTGTTTCTTTATCACCGCTTAATTCTCTAGCATCTAAGGCAGACTCTAGCGGAAATTTAATATAAAGGTAACTAAGAATGGTTGCCACAAACTCATCGAATAATTCTATATTTTCCATCACTTAATCCTCGTTAATTTGATATTCAGGTGGTAAAGGAAAAATGATTATTTTCTCCTCCAAAGAATCCTCAATTTTTTGCAAGTCATCTTGTATTGCTTTATCTAAATCTATCTCCATATTGCTTGACGATAAGGTCGCCAACTTTTTTGGCGGATTCCCTTGGGATGGGCGAGTTTCTGTATTCTGCCCAGCTTTCGGCGATAAACTCTTTAATGTTGGTTGCGTTTTCTTCGGCATAAATTGAGACCTCTGTTTTAAGCAGCTTTTCTTTTTTTAATTTTCTGAAAAGCCTTTTAATATCTTTATTTTCTCGAATGAGTAGTAAATTATCTAATTGATGCCCTAGCTCATGATCTACTACATATTTCATAGACCCTGAAACTTTTGCCCAATAACCTGAGTCAGCAACGTCTCGCATAATCTCTGCTGCACTTTTCTCATAAGCTTCATTAAAAGCAATTCCACCAATACTGGCATCAGCCATTGATTGAGCAAAACCGCTTACTTTTTTTAATCTCGGCTTGTACTTTTTAGCTCGCCTTGCCACCTCTTCGGGATCAAGCCCCATTGCAATAAATTTTTGAGTTAATTTTTCAACTTGCAAATCATAGAGCTTTTTAACTTGCACTTGCGATGAGCCTGTAAAATATTGATTTTTTCTTAGCTCAGGAAATTCTTTGATGGTTTCATATAACGCTTTATTCCAGTCATTAACTAAAGCCATATCCTTTATATTACCAAAATCAACAGCATCTACAATATCATTATCTATTTGTCAGGAACCGTGTGATTATATACCGACAAGAAGCTGGTCTTTATTCCAAGCAAAAAGCATAATGTCGGAAGTTCTCAACGCTATTAAAAGTTAACCAAATCCTATGGCTTATCAACTACATTCTGAAGCACGCACAACACCCAAGATTCGAGCTGAAATTCAGGCCTCAACACTTGGTCTGACAAAGTTAGCTAAAAAATACAATATCACCAAAGCAACCGCTTTAAAATGGCGTGGACGCGATGAGGTTGAAGATCGTTCGCATCGTCCACACAAACTTAATACCACCTTGAACGAGGCTCAGGAAGATATTGTCGTTGAGCTGCGCCGCTTTTTACTGTTACCGATTGATGATTTGTTAGTCGTTACCCGCGAGTTTATTAACCTCGATGTTTCTCGCTCTGGATTAGGACGCTGCTTAACCCGTCATGGCGTAGGTAATATCAGGGCTTTAAGAGCCGAACAGAACCCAAGTGAAGAGAAAAAAGTCTCCAAAAAAGCGTTTAAAAATTACGCGCCTGGCTTTATTCATATCGACATCAAATATTTACCCAAAATGCCTGACGAAGCCCATCATCGTTATTTATTTGTCGCCATTGATAGAGCCACACGTTGGGTTTACTTTCGTATTTATGCTGACCAAACCCAAGTCAGTAGCGTTGATTTCCTACGGCGGGTAACTGAAGCTTGCCCCGTTCACATTAATAAAATATTGACGGATAATGGTACTCAATTTACTGATCGCTTTACCAGCAAGGAAAAGAAAGCTACAGGCAATCATGCGTTTGATAAGGCTTGTACCGAACACGCAATTGAACATCGACTCATTCCGCCACGCCACCCACAAACTAACGGCATGGTGGAACGATTTAATGGACGCATCAGCGAACTAAATAAACAAACCCACTTCACCAGTGCGGCTGAACTTGAAGCTACTTTATATGCCTATTTGAAAGTTTACAACCACCAAATTCCGCAACGTGCCTTAAACCATCAAACACCAATACAGGCATTAATGGAATGGCAAAAAACAACACCCGATATTTTTACTAAAACCGTACATAATCATACGGGTCTTGACACCTAGCCATTTAATGACTTAATTATTTTTAAGTTTCTTTGGCGTTTTCCAAGCTTCCTTCATAAGGTGTGACATATTTACAATTTTTCTGAGGACAAACTTTTTCTTCTCCGCGCCGTTTAGTAGTTTTTAGAGTTAAAATTGGCCAATGACAATCAGGGCAGGATTCTTTTAATGGTGAGTTCCAAAGTGCATATTTACATTTAGGATATTTTTCACACGAATAAAATATTTTTCCAGAACGGGCTTTACGTTTTAAAATATTACCTTTTTTACATTCAGGACATTGAATTCCTGTGTCTTCGGGTTTTTCTAAAGGTTCAATATGTTTACACTCAGGGTAAGCACTACAGCCAATAAACTTACCATAACGTCCTGTTTTTATCACTAAATCTGATTCACAGCTAGGACATTGCCGACCTTCAACAATTTCGGGTTCACTTGACTCTGAACCATCATCATTAAGATTACGAGTATAAGAACACTCAGGATAATTAGTACAACCGATAAAACGCCCATTCCGACCTAAACGAATAGATAAAGGATGCTCACATTCAGGACATTTTTCATCCATAGCCTCTTGGGTCACATCTTTACGTTGTACGGTTTTTTCTTTTTCTTTGATTAAATCCTTAAATGGTTGCCAAAAATCAGTCATTAACGGTATCCAATCTTTCTCACCACGAGAAACCGCATCTAAATTATCTTCTAAATTAGCAGTGAAATTATAATCAACATATTTAGTAAAATGCTCAGTTAAAAACTTATTAACAATCCGCCCTACATCCGTAGGATAAAAACGTTTAGTTTCTAAGGTTACATACTCACGATTTTGTAAGGTTGAAATAATGGCAGCATAAGTTGAAGGACGACCAATTCCATGTTCTTCTAAAGATTTGACTAAACTTGCTTCACTATAGCGTGGTGGAGGTTCAGTAAAATGTTGATTAGCTACAATTTCATTTAAAGGAATTTTATCATCTTTGTTTAATGGAGGTAAAAAATGTTCTTTATCATCGCCTTCTTTATTATCATCTAAACTTTCCAAATAAACCGCCATAAACCCAAGTTTAGCGATAGTTGATCCAGTGGCTCTAAAACTATTTTTTGCAGATCCACAATGAAAATCTATTGCCATTAAATTAAGTGTTGCATGAATCATTTGACAAGCAACGGTACGCTTCCAAATTAAATTATACAGCTTATATTGTTCAGTACTTAAATATGCTTTAATTTGACTAGGCTCTTGATTAGCAGAAGTAGGTCGTACTGCCTCATGGGCTTCTTGTGCATTTTTTGATTTAGTTTTAAATTGTCGAGGCTGTTTAGGAATATTTTCTATCCCATATTTTTGAGAAATTAAATCCCTAATCTGAGTAATCGCATCAATAGATAAATTAACCGAATCAGTACGCATATAAGTAATTAAACCTGTGGGTTCTCCCCCTATATTAATCCCTTCATAAAGTTGTTGCGCTATAATCATGGTACGTTTAGTAGTGAAGCCTAATTTACGCGCAGCTTCTTGTTGCAAAGTCGAGGTCGTAAATGGCGGCGAAGGATTGCGTCGGCGTTGTTTTTTCTCAATCTTAGCAACAATCAATTCTCCTTGAGCTAGAGTGATTAATTGCTGTTGAGTCTCATTAGCCTGCTGTTCATTGGTAATTGAAAATTTGGATATCTTCTGATTATCATAATAAGTTAGCTTGGCTTTAAATGCTTGTTTTTTCACGATAACATTGGCATCAATTGTCCAATACTCACGATTTTTAAAGGCTTCAATTTCTATCGCTCGTTCAACAATCATTCGTAGTGCTGGACTTTGTACTCGCCCAGCTGAAAGTCCGCGGCGAATTTTTTTCCACAATAAAGGTGATAAATTAAATCCGACCAAATAATCTAAAGCACGCCTTGCTTGCTGGGCATACACTAAATCAATCGCTAGTTCTGAAGGATTTGCAACCGCTTCTGTCACTGCTTTTTTAGTAATCTCATGAAAAACGATTCGATGAACCGCTTTCTTTTTAAGAATTTTTTTCTCTTTTAATAATTCCAATAAATGCCATGAAATTGCTTCTCCTTCTCTATCTGGATCAGTGGCTAAATAGAGGGTATCTGCTTTTTTTAAGGCTTTAATAATTTCTTGAACATGACGTTGGTTACGTTCTATTAACTGATATTTCATCGCAAAATTATTTTCAGGATCGACCGCACCTTCTTTAGGGACTAAATCACGAACATGCCCATAAGAGGCTAAGACGTGAAAATCCTTACCCAAATATTTTTCAATAGTTTTGGCTTTTGCAGGGGATTCTACAATAACTAGGTTTTTACTCATTATGTTTTAATCTCTTACAATTAATGTAAATAGGCTGGGGATAAATTGTAAACAATATCTTCCATTCTTGAATAGGCGATTTCATCATCCGATCGTGTAAACAGAACCATTAATACAATCCATTTCAGTTCATCCAAATAAATGGCTTCATTCTCTAAAACCATGGCTCTATCAATCACAATTTCTCTATTATCAGGTGATAAAATACCGCTGTGTTCCAGAAAAATTAATAAATTACGGCATTCTAAATCCAAGTGTTTTTTTTCTGATTCACAAAAAATTCTAAAAGCTTGGGTTTCACATTCGCAATGATCGTTTTCGTCTAAAGATTCTAACCATGCAAAAGCTAAATTAATCGCTGGAAAAGCAAAACCTGCTTTGAGTAATTCGTTTCTAATAACATGACTATTGGGAAATAAATCCACATTATCATCTAAATAATTCTCAAATAAATAAATGAGTATATCAAACATAGTTTTTTTTAAAATTGGGTTAATTATTTTGTTCTCAAATAACCGCCACCAGGTGCTGCACTGATATAGCCTTGTAACTCTAAAATCAGTAACATTGAAGAAATAATTTCGGCTGAATAACCACTTTCTTCAACTAAAATATCCACCGATGTGGGGCTAAACATAACAAGATTCAATAGATTTTGCTGGGCTAGGTCAAGTTCTGATTGATTATTTTTAGAGATAGAAATGTTATGTTGTTGATTGTATTGATTTAGCTCCTGTAAAATGTCATCAGTTGTTTCGACCAGCTTTGCCCCTTCTCTAATCAAGCCATTACAGCCTCTTGCTAAGGGATTATAAATAGATCCAGGAATAGCAAAAACGTCACGATTTTGTTCCAAAGCTAATCGCGCGCTGATTAATGATCCACTTTTTTTAGCCGCCTCTACAACTAATAAACCCAAGCATAAGCCACTGATAATTCGATTACGCCGTGGAAAATTTCCTGCTATTGCATTAGTTCCTGGCGGAAATTCAGAAATCATTGCCCCGTGGGTAACAATTTCGGTAGCTAATTGTTTATGAGAGGCAGGATAAACTCGGTCAAGTCCTGTGCCTGCAACTGCAATGGTATTTCCAGTTGCTTTTAATGCACCATAATGACTACAGCCATCAATGCCTAATGCTAAACCACTGCTAATAGTAAAACCTTGATTAGCAAGGCTATGAGCAAAATCAAAGGCAATTTGTTTACCTTCTGTAGAAGGATTACGACTACCAACGATAGCAATTTGAGGACTTGAAAGTAATTGTTTTTGCCCACGTAAAAATAATAACGGCGGTGGGTCAGAGATTTGTTTTAATTGCTGCGGGTAAAAAGGATTATCCAAAGTAATAAGATGGTTATTTTCTAAAGATAGCCACATCAAATCGTTATCAACCGTTGCCCAATCAGGATTTTTAATTGCTTTAATACTTTTATTTTTAAGTCCCATAGCAACAAGAGCTGCGGTTGATTCTGAAAAAACAGCTTCAGGTGAGCAATGGTCAAGAATTTTTAAAAAAGTACGACAACCAACACCAGATACGCGTAATAACCCCAGCCAATATTTCATAAAATAAACTTATTCAAGATGTGCATATTCAGGGGTTTTAACTTTATCTAAAACATGTATTGCTGAAGTTGCTTTTATAATTAAACCATAACTAACTCGTTTAAATGAACGAAATATCATCAATGTTCCGGCTAATTCATCAGGTAACTGCACCATTTCATCAACTATATCTTCATTAATATGGTCAGCAATCATACGTCCACGTTGATAAATATCAAGTACATGACCTACCTTTAAACCATCAACCTTACCTTTATCAATCGCCACCACATTATATTTTCCAATTTGGGAAACACCATCTACTACGTTAAGAATATTACCAGTTATCATGGTTTCAGGGAATTTTGGAAAATAATTAAGTTCAGATTCATCTTTTGTAGTTACCATGACTCGATCTCCACGCCTAACTTCTTGCGTTGATTTAGTCACCATTAATGTGGCAGGATCACCTGCTCGTTGCAATTTTGCGTTACCAATATAAATAGCTTCATAACCTAAAAGTTCTTTATTTTTAGGGTTATGATAAGGATCACCTTTACGATAAATAGAATAATCTAACGTTTTTGGAGTTAAAATAGAGCGAACATAAATACGTATTCCTGCGCCAGCAATAATATGTTCACCAGGAAAATCAACAATATAAGGTAATTTATCAATTTCATCTTCCTCAACCACTTTAGGTAAGGTTAAAAATTGAGTAATGGCATCGGCAGGAATCTTTTTCAATTCATCTTCAATATCTTCTATTCGCATTCGAGGGTATAACTTAATTTCATGTTTATAAAATACAGCTGATGAAGACGATTTTGTTGATTTTTTAGCCGTAATCGTATCTGCTTGAAGGTTTTCTACATCTTTCATTTGCGGATTTTCACCTGCTAAAATATTCATACTTAAAAAAAGTCCTACGACCCCTGCTAGTTTTTTAAAAAAAGCCATATCTACCATATTAATCTTGAATTTAGTTGAGTCTGGATATAAAGTTTAGATGAATTCATATAGAATACCAGTATTAAAACAATTGCGGAGAAATTGGTGGCTATTTTACCTATACTTGAATTTCCTGATGAACGTTTACGCAAAAAAGCAACGGTTATCAAAGAGGTAAATAAAAAAATAAAACGCTTAGTAGATGATATGACTGAAACTATGTATGAAGCTAAAGGTGTAGGACTAGCAGCAACCCAAGTTAATATCCATTTACGGTTAATTATTATTGATATTAGTGAAGACGGTAATGACCCGCTTTGCCTTATTAATCCTGAAATAATTGAAAAAAAAGGGGTTAAAGAATCTGAGGAAGGTTGCCTATCTGTGCCTAGCTTTTTTGAAAATATTAACCGTGCCGAGCGTATTAAAATTAAAGCATTAGATCGTGACGGCCAAGAATATGAATTGGAAGCTCAAGATTTATTAGCGGTTTGTATTCAACATGAAATAGATCATTTAGAAGGTAAATTGTTTGTAGATTATTTATCGCCATTAAAGCGGCAACGGATTAAAACTAAATTGGAAAAAATTCATCGAAAAAATCGCAAATAGGGTTAAGGTTTGAATGCAGGTTAATTAAATTCAATGTCCACCGCTCCAGTTAAGTTTTTTTCGTAAAATATCGAAAAAATCATAGCTTTTTGGGTGTAATATTTGAATAGCAGTCGCCGCTTTAGTAATTAAAATTTTATCACTAATACGAACTTCAGGAATTTCAAGATAATCGCAGGTTACTTGTGCATTGATTTGCTTAGTTTGGCAAAAACTAATTTCAATTTCACAATTATCGTTAATCACAATAGGGCGATTTGATAAAACATGTGGATTTAGAGGAACTAATACCAATGCATTTAAAGCAGGATGTAATATTGGTCCACCAGCAGAAAGTGCGTAAGCTGTAGAACCTGTTGGCGTGGATATTATTAGCCCATCTGAGCGTTGTGAATTAAGAAATTGTCCATTAATGTGAGTTACAATTTCAATCATACTTGGCGTTACCCAACGATGAATTACGACTTCATTAAGCGCGTCTTCTTCATGAATGATTTTATTATCACGAATAATTTTAGTGTTCAAAAAATAACGCTGTTCTGGATTATAATTTCCTGCCAATATTTCCTTTAAACTTTCACACATTTTTTCAGGTGAGATATCAACTAAAAAACCAACTCGACCTAAATTAATACCAATAATAGGAATATTATAACGCGCACTACAACGCGCGGCTGATAAAAATGTTCCATCACCGCCAGCAGCAATAATTAAATCACAATAGTTACCTAACGTTTCTAAAGAATAAGCTTTAATTAAATCATCATCAATAAATTGTTTACTGTTATTTGCAATCACAATATCGTAATTCTGCTCTTTTAAGAATTGCAATAAAGTAATTAACGTTTCTGCAATACTTGGATCGCTAGGTTTACCGATAATACCAATAGTTTTAAATTGAGTAATCATTATGTAATAAGAGATCTGGACATGTTTTTCTGTAGCTTAATAATTGGTTCAAGATTAAGTTGAAGATCTTCTAGCACCTGATAATATTCATTCCAACTATTATTTCTCACATAATACTGTTCTTCTAATGTTTTTAACCATGGAGACAAATATTTTACTAAGTAATAAATAAACTCTATATCTTCTGGATAAAAAGACATTTGTGCTAATTCTTTTTCAAGTAAACTGGAATCAATTAACCAATATGCACCATCTTCATCGGCTGTTTGTGGTGGCCAAGTCTTTAATGGCAATAAATTATTAGCTTGCAAAGGTAATTTTATCGCTGCTGGTGTAGTTATTTGTTCATAAATTGAAGTAGCCGTTATGATTTGTAAACGATAATTTGACCAAGTTTGTTGCTGCCATTGCAAATTAATTAAATCAATGACTAAAGCTTCTGGCTCTAGTTTTACTTGAATTAACTGCGCTTTTATTGGAACATTATTTAGTGATTGTTGCTCAATAAAACCAATAGCTCCATGTTTCTGAATAGAATTTTCTAACTCTTGATGCTTTAAAAAGTAATGCTCAAATTCTTCTTGAACCTGATGTAACTGTAATAACATTAATTCATTTTCAGTTTCAAGTTCTTTAGGATCTACTAGTTTATTTTCTTGAGTTGTTTCTATTCTAGAGGCTTCTATTTGCTGTATTTGTATTTTTCTATAACTCTTCCAAACAGTTTCCAAATAATCTTTTTGATCCTTTACATTAATAATAGAATCGTTATATTTTAATTGAGCAAATGGCGTTGCTGATGCTGTTAATTCTTCATACAACTGCTTAACTTGGGGATATTCATTAATAAGAAGACGAAATAATTCATCTTCAATACACTGCATAGTATTAGTTGTTAAATCAATTTGTAAATCTACTTTTTCATCAACAATAAATCCTAAAGATTGTTTACAAATTTTAATAAATTCATTCGGATAAGCCAAACATTGTTCAAAATTAACCAAAATACATTTATCTTGATGAGCATGGTAAAAACGCAATAACTCAAGGTGATAATTAATCCAGCTATTTATTACCGATTCTAAATTTTCATTTTGCATCGAGGGATGTAATAAACAATGACTAATTCCTATCTGTGGTGGCGAATAAATCAATGCAAACCGATGTTGTGGTTCTAAATCATACCAAAACTCTAATAACCACCCAGCTTTTGAAGCTTCCCAATACCATTGTTTTTGATTTAAATTAGCATATATTAGTTGCCCCGCCATATCTTGCCAAACTTTTCCAGGCTTTAATGCCTGTTCAATCAATAAACCTGAACAATCTTGCTCATAAGCCGTAAAAACCTGCTCATGCCATTGTTGATAACTTTGCTTGTTATCTTTATTAGCTAGTCCTTTGGCAAGCCCGGCATTATCTAATATTTGAGTAATAGGCTCAAGTGATAGGTATGGACTACTGCAAACAGTCAATATTTTCATGGTATATTAATTTAAAGTTGTTATTTTATTAAAAGTAACTGTTTCAAGAAAAATGGCTAATTTTCGTTGTTCTGCCATATTGTCATCAGGAGAGCAAAATTTTGAATATTTAAACCTTAATTTCCAACAAGGAAACTCTTTAGTTACTGCTACTTTAGCCTGTAAAATAACAGGGGCAAGAAACTCAGTATTTGAAAAATTTATACAGTCATTATTAAGAAAAACTTTCATGGTTGCTAAATCACAAAAATGATTATCAATTTTTAATTTTAGTTCATAATTCCCAGCAACTAAAGCAGGGATAATAATCTCACTTTCAAGTTCAGGCCCGCCCCACCGCCCTGTTGGTTCAATGTCATACCAATTACTTCCATTAATAGGTTTGCTCAAATCAATTTTCATTCTTTGCAATTGTTGATGACGTTGTTGTGAATAAGCCATGGTTAAATCTAAAGGAGGATCTATGTTTTCAGCTTTATTTGTATGTGTAAAAATCACTGTTTTATCGGCAGATTTTAATTTAAGACATCTAAATCCTAAAAACTGTTCTATCTCAAAAGAAAATCCACAATGTAATTGTCCATGCTCTTCTTTAACATCTTCACGTTCAAGATTAGCCAAAGTAACTGCCTTATATTCATCATCAATATAAAGCGATAATTGATCATTTTCTGGAAATTTATTATTGATAAACCAGCCAGATAATAATTCATCATCTATTAAATCTATACATATTTTTATATCATTACTCATTATTCCTTCCATTGTTTTTTATTTCCCGCAAACGTTGTTTAATTAATTTACCAATACGCAATAATGAAAATTGTTGTAATGCAAATTTTCTAGTTTTATCTTGTAAACTTTTATTATTAGCTGATTGTAAAACTAGTTGCATTTGTTTTGCAGCGTGACCAATATCAGGTTCTGCCCAATAAGCATTACTTTCTGTGGTAATAAAAGGATAATCACCTTTTTTTAACATTTTCTTTTGCCAGCTAACAGGTAGTCCAGTTTGTTGATTAATAAAATCAGTTGTCCCTGAAAAGTCAGTCGCAATCACTGGTTTTCCAAATAACATCGCTCCTGCAGGAGTTCGCCCAAACCCTTCCGCTCAATGCAATGATAAGTAAATATCACAACTGTCAATTAGGCCTAAAACTTTTTCCCTGTCTAAAGTTTTTTCCAATAAAACAATACGATCATCTATTTCACATAAAGCTTTAAATGCTTTTCCATTGGGGATTATCAGGATTACTGTTCATGGTTTTTAACACTAAACCAACATCGGTATTATTTTTTGCAAAGGCTTTAATAAAAGCATGAATAGCTGCTTGTGGGTTTTTTCTTTCTAAATAAGAATTAAAATCAAAAACATATAAAAATAAAATTTTATTTTCAGGTAAGCCAAGCTCATTTCGTGAAACAAAAATAGCTCTTTCAACACAAACAGGTAGTGGCATTAGAGTAACAGGTTTATTTGTCGCTTGTTGATACATTGTTTGCGTATAAGTAGTCGCAGCCCAAATTTCATCAATAACATCAAAAGCACCTAACCATTGTTCTGGCCAAACTGGCAGCTCCCATGGCCACCAACCAATATTATAATGATTATCAAAAAGTGACGCACCTTGCTCTAAATAAACTCTAACATTATCAAATCCAGTTAAACAAAATATATTGATGAAATAATTAATGCTGTTTGATTCTTTTTCAATAATTTTAGCTAATATTTGATCATTTTCCCTAACTAATTTTCCAGGTGATATATTTATGATTGTATAAGAAATTCCTACAGAATCACAGGCTGCCGCTGCCATTCGTAAATCTTCACCAATACCTAATTCACCAAAAGCAAAACCGATTAAATTAACCCCTAATGCCTGTTTTTGTTGTAATCGTCTTTGCTTTAACCATTGCGAAGATAGTTCATTTTCTAAAGTAACATTTACCCAATTAGCCAATAACTGCCGACCTTTAGAGGTATTAATATCAAAATTATTTTGTAAGTCATCACGAGATTTCCATGCTAAATAAGGTAATCGTGGTAACTCAATCTGTTGATTTAATTTAACAACATCATCTAAATTATAAATCCAACCATCGGTTAATAAGCTGTCTATTTTTAAATTATAAACCCCTTCAAAAAAAACCATCCTAAAAAATGTTCACGTCCTGACGCTGTCTTTAAGTTGAAAAGAGCTTGAATATTCGCGTCTAATGACCAAGTAAAAAATAGTAATGGAGATAATAAAGTTAATTCAGTTGAGTTATTTTCTGGATGCCAAAAATCTACCATCGGTTGGTTCAAATAAGCTAATGTGTATTTATCAATAAGTTCTAAATATCCATGCTCTTTTAATCCGCATAAATAAAACCATTGATTTAATTTAATAACATCTTGCTTATGATCCAATTTAAACAATGCTTGTATATCTTCTCTAATCGAATAAATATATTTTAATAAACGCCTAACACCAAAATAACCGTGTTTAGGATAAGCCTCCAATGGTTAAAATAAGGCTGCTCGCGTTTCATTATCTAACGGACTAATCAGGGGGTATTCTTGTTGACCATGTAACAACCACCAGATTAAAAAGTCTTTTTGAGCCTCTATATCATCAATAGCTCTGCCTTTTCTAGCATCCTCACGTAATAACCAAGCAAAGCACAATGATTTTGGTAATTTAAATTCTAGCGCCGAGATGATATTATTCATGCCAATTATTTTCAAAAATAAATTCTTTTAAAGGTCGTGAATTTGTCCAATTTTCAATTTCTAACATTGGTTTTTTATAAAATTCATCAACATGCCCTAAACATAAAATAGCAATGGTCTGACTTCCTGCTGGCATTTGTAATAATTTAGCTAAGGCATCAGGATCAAACATAGATACCCAACCTAAGCCTAAACCTTCAGCACGCGCCGCTAACCATAAGTTTTGAATAGCACAAGCACATGATGCTACATCCATTTCTGGCAAAGTTCGACGACCAAAAATATATGACTCACGCTTATCTGGTAAAGCAACGACTAAGAGTTCACCACAGTCAAGAATTCCTTCAATTTTTAACTTCATAAATTCACTTTCACGCTTACCTAATGCTTTAGCAGTTTGTATTCGTTCTTGCTCAACTAACTGCTGAATCTCTTGTCGCCGTTTAGTTGATGTAATCCTAATAAACCGCCATGGTTGCATTAATCCAACACTTCCAGCCTGATGAGCAGCTTCCAGTAAACGCCTTAAAACAGTTTCATCAATGGGGTCAGATAAAAAATGACGCATATCTCGACGTTCTGCAATAGCACGATAAACACCTCGGCGTTCTGCCTCATTAAAACAGTGTTTATTCATAATAATTACCATGTTGGTGCATTTTTATCCTCATTGCGTTTTCGTAATTTATATTGATATTGAAACTTACGGCGCAATAAACCAGCGGGGTCATCAGGGATACGATTTAACCACTGGGCATCGGCCTGCTTAGTTTCATCTATAGGTGAAGCCGGCGCTACTTGCTCAGATTGTTTATTTGGCTGTTCTTTTTCGGGTTCAGATTCCTTTTTAGCTTGATCATCTTGTCCAGACTTTTCATCTGCTCGTTGCTCTTCTTCGGTTTTTTTAGTATCTTCTTTATTTTTAGTATCTTTAGAAGATGATTCTTTCTCATCGTCATCTTTTTTATCTTTAGAAGATTCTGACTTCTTGGTGTCCTCTTCTTTATTATCTTTAGATTTCTTAGAATCCTGATTTTTATCTTGCTGTTGCTGGTCTTGTTTTTTCTTTTGTTTCTTTTGTTTCTTTTGTTTTTCTAAAGCATCTTCTACTAATTTTTTATTATACAAACTATCTTCATTATTAGCATCAATCTTAAGTGCTTGTTCATAACTTTTTATTGCTTCTGATAATTTACCATTTTTTGCTAATGCGTTACCTTGATTATAAAAACTATCAGCGGTTTTTTCATTTTTTAAGGTCTCTAACACTTTATCATATTGACCTGCTTTGTACTGAGATATAGCTTTCCAATTAGGATCATTAAAGCTTTCTGCTGCAGCTGAAAAATCTTGCTGTTGATACATTTTTTGTGCTTGTTGATTATTAGTTTCCCATAGATCTTGCCATTCAAACGCATAGCTATTTTTAGGAAAAGGAAGTACCAATAAAAAAGTAAGGGTTAATAATCCTCGTCTAAAGTTTACTGCTACTAATGGTAGAACTAGTAAAAGCAACCACGCGCCTTTATCATCCCATTGTTCTAATAAAAAGTCTTCTTGAATTTCATTAGTAGTATTTTTTACACTATTATTTATGGTATTTAGTAAGGATTTAATATCACTATCATCATCGCTAATTATTTGTAAATCGCCATTACCTACGGTCGCTAATTGCTGTAATTCATTTAATAATAATTTAGGGATAACAATATTTCCTTGTTTATCTTTCAAAAACCCGCCTTGCGGTAATTGAATTGGTGCGCCATTTTTTGTTCCAACGGCTAGAATAGACAATTGGTAACGAGAAAATTCTTTAATAAATCTAAGGTTATCTGCTAAGTTAACTCCGTCAGTAATCAATAAAATATGACCTTTTTGTAAACCTGCTTGCTTAAATAAATTAACTGCTTGTTCTAAAGCTAAAGCTGTATTAGAACCTGAACTTGGTATGATTTCAGGCGTAAGTGCAGTTAATTGTCCAGTAATTGTTGCATTATCTGTCGTTAATGGGGTCACCGTAAACGCATCTCCAGCATAAACAATTAAAGCAGTTTGCCCGTCTTTACGTTGCTCTAAAATATCAGCAATTTTATATTTTGCACGAATTAATCTGCTGGGTTTAACATCATTTACCAACATAGAGCGTGATAAATCCAATGCAATCACTAATCCAGAATCATTTCTAAAAACAGGAGCAGGTAAGCGTTCCCATGTAGGTCCTGCTAAAGCTAAAATAGTTATTATTGATGCAATAGCTGTGCTGATTACTACTCCTTTTTTCTGTGTTGTTGGTTTATGTTGCAAAATATAAGGTAATAAATCCTCATCACAAACACTTGTCCAACTTCCACGTTGAAGTTTATGCTTGACTATTAATATGATAAATATACAACAGAGAATTAAGGCAAACAGCCAATAAGGTCTAATAAAATGAAATTCTATACTCATAAATCCTAGTGATTAATTAAAGCTTTACGAAACTGACATAATACCAGTTCCCATAAAAATAAAGTTAGTAATATAATAAAAGAAATGAAGAAAAATGAAGGAAATAAATGAAATAAATGAAATAAATGAAATAAATGAAATAAATGAAATAAATGAAATAAATGAAAATTCAATTCAGTTCTAATTTTTATAATAAGTAATCTTCATTTTACGCGTGAATAAATTATTTCTAAAGAATATTTTACTATCTCTAACCAATGATATAATTAATTACCTCTCCATTGCAATGAGAAATTCTATGAATAATATATTTTCCTCTTTCTTAATTTGTCTTGTTATTTTTATCAGCGGTTGTGACTCTAGCTCAGAATCAAAAGCAACTACATCAAAAGAAAAGCCTTTTGATTTGACGGTTGTAAAACAACACTATGCAGGGATTGAATTAACCATTGCTAATATAAGTGAGCAGAATTATAACAAGGGTTCAGCGTTAGCAGTAACCTTAACTGTCCCCTTAAATCCCGCTGAAAATTTTCAATCTTTTTTTAAAGTCAGTGATAAAAAAGGGCAGCAGATAAAGGGAAGCTGGGAATTATCAAGCAGTGGTTTAGTGGTTTATTTTCCAACGATTAATCCTTCAAGTCATTATACGGTTGATATTTTAGGCGGATTAAAATCGGCAACGGCTAAACAATTAGCAAAAGCGGTTACTAAAAAAATAAAAACCCGAAAAATGCAGCCACAAGTACGTTTTGCGAGTAAAGGTTCGGTATTACCTGCAAAATTAGCAAAAGGGCTTCCCATTGTTGTCACTAATATTAATGCCGTCGATGTAAATTTTTATCGTGTCAAAAGTGATAAAATGAATCATTTTTTAAACGAATGGCGAGGACGCACGCAACAAGGGGGGTATGAATTGCAAGAATATCGTCCCTTTATTGATTTAGTTTATACAGGACGCTTTGATTTAAACCCTCCGAAAAACACTCGCCACACAACGCATTTAGATTTAGCTTCAATTGAGAAGCTAAAAAAACCAGGCATTTATTTAGCAACCATGAAAAAGGTAGAAGACTTTGAAAATGACTATCAAGTCACTTACTTTGTGGTTAGTGATTTAGGGCTGCATGTACGGATGTTTAAGGATAAATTAAGCGTACAAATAAGTTCTCTAGCCACAGGTAAAGCGGTTTCTGGGGTAGACTTAACCTTATTTGATATTAATGAAAAAGAACTTGCAAAGATTAAAACTGATTCAGAAGGTCAGGCTCATTTTGGCAGTTATGAAAAAGCTCAATTATTAATTGCGCGTAAAAATAATCACCTTTCAATTTTAAAATTAAATTCCCCTGCGTTGGATTTATCCGAATTTAAAGTAAAAGGGCGTGAACAAAAACCGATTGAAATTTTTACTTACAGTCCAAGAGATATTTATCGTCCGGGTGAAACCATTACCTTTAGTGCCATCGTCCGTAATGCCGATGCGAAAGCGATTAAATACCCTCCTATAAATGCGGTGATAAAACGCGCTGATGGTCAGAAAATCAAGTATTTTACATGGCATCCTCACACTAAAAATCAAGGCTATTATCAAACGGATTATCAATTACCCGATAATGCGATGACAGGAAATTGGACACTCGAATTAGAAACCGCAGGAAAAACCTATCATCAATATAAATTTAAAGTAGAGGCTTTTTTACCTGAGCGGATGGAGTTATTACTGGGTCAACAACCGCCTCGTGATTATTGGACAGATGGATTATCGACTTTAAAAATTCCAGTTTCGGGGCAATATTTATACGGTGCGCCTGCGGCTAATAATCGACTAAGTACCAAAGTTATTATTAAACAAAACCGTCAGCCTATTAAGAGCCTGAAGGATTATTATTTTGGTTTAGCGGATGAAAAACCAAAAGTTAAGTTTTATGAATTAAATGATATTAATTTGAATGATAAAGGTCTAGCGACCTTAAAAGTGCCTTCTCGTTGGAAAAAAACTAAAAATAGTTCGATGACCATTAAAGTCATTAATAGTTTATTTGAAACAGGCGGTCGTCCTGTGACGCGCTCAATTAATTTTATTACTTGGCCCCAAAAAACCTTAATTGGGATTCGTTCGCAAATACCCTTAACCGATATTCCTGATAGCAGTGAAATTAAATTTGATTTAATTAAAGCCACTTTCGACGGAAAATTACAAGGTAATACCGAAATTGTCGCTAAATTAATCAAAGAACAGCGCGATTATTATTGGGAATATTCGGATTCAGAAGGCTGGCATTCGGAACATACTCAAAAAAATTATCAAGTGTTTGAACAGCGTTTAAATTTAGAGGCTAAAAAAGCGGTGACGTTAACCGTACCCGTCGAGTGGGGTTCTTATTTACTGGTGATTAAAGATACTAAAACAGGGCAAAAAAGTTCGGTGCGTTTTTATGCAGGCAGCGGTTGGCATGAAAATGAAAATGAAATTAATCAATCGGCACGTCCTGAACGGGTTGTTATTGAGCTGGATAAAAAGAATTATCAAGCGGGTGAGTCCGTAAAATTAAAAGTCACGCCTCCTTATACGGGGCATGGTTTTATTAGTGTGGAAAGTGGGGATGAACAATTATGGTTTAAACGGGTTAATGTCCCCGCCGAAGGGTTAAAAATAGATATTCCTATCAAAAAAGAATGGGCGCGGCATGATTTATATATTTCTGCGATCGTCTTTAGAGCAGGCGATGCAAAAGAAAAAATAACCCCTAATCGTGCTATTGGTATCGTTCATTTACCGTTAAATCGTGATAACCGTCAACTTCAAGTTAGTATTGATGCGCCAACGGGTGAAATTCGCCCTGAAACCACATTAATCAGTACGATAAAAATTGCTAATGCCAAGGCGGGACAAAAGAACTACGTTACCTTAGCCGCTGTCGATGTCGGTGTATTAAATATTACTAATTATAAAACGCCTGATCCGTTCAAATGGTTTTTTGAACCGCGCCGTTATGGTGTCGATCAACGTGATATTTACAATAAAATCATTGAATTAGTCGATGGCAATGTCACTAAAGCCCGTTTTGGGGGGGATGCAGATAAACATGCAGGCGGTGCGCGTCCTGATTCAGAGATTAAAATAGTTTCACTCTTTAGTGGTTTAGTTGAAACCAATGCACAGGGAGAAGCGCAAATTAAATTGTCTATTCCTGATTTTAATGGTCGTTTACGATTAATGGCAGTTGCTTTTAATGATGAACAGTTTGGTGCAGCGGATACTGAAGTGACTATTGCCGCCCCTGTGATTGCCGAAGTTTCATTACCTCGGTTTTTAGCTGCGGGCGATCAAGCGGAATTAACCCTAGATTTACGCAATCAAAGTGGAGAATCACAAACGTTAAATTTAATTTTTTCGGCAACCTCCCCTATTAAATTGATTGATAATAAACCGCTAACCATTACCTTAAAGGATAAACAAAAACAGGTATTTCGATTACCCCTCGTGGCAGAAAATAATTTTGGACAATCCTTAATTACCCTGCAATTAAGAAATGCTAACGGGGCAAAAGAAGTTATTAAATTCAAACGTGAATGGCGTTTAGGCACTCGTCCTGCGTATCCTGCTACGGCATTAATTCAACGTCGATTGATTAAACAAGGGGAGTCGATCACATTAGAGTCTAATTTAACTAATATATTACTTGATTCAGCGACCGCCCAACTTAACATTTCAGCTAATCCTCCGATTGCGATAAAAAGTCACTTAAAACATTTATTACAATACCCTTATGGCTGTTTAGAGCAAACTATTAGTAGCACTTATCCGTGGTTATCGGTTAATGCGCGTAATATCAAAGAATGGGGATTAGCTCAGGTTTTAATTAATAATAAACCGCTTAATATTAATGATAAATCCCGCTTTATTGATCGTAGTATTAGTCGAATTGCAGGAATGCAACGTAGTAATGGGGGGTTTGGATTATGGTCAAATAATGATAGGGAAGAACATTGGTTAACAGCGTATGCGGTTGATTTTTTATTAGATGCAAAAGACGATGGCGCGAGTATTCCTCAAGAAATGTTAGATAAAGCCTTAAAACGGTTGGCAGAATATTTAAATCAACGGGGAAATATGTACGGT
This sequence comes from Methylococcaceae bacterium, assembly GCA_030627205.1. Lineage (GTDB taxonomy): Bacteria > Pseudomonadota > Gammaproteobacteria > Methylococcales > Methylomonadaceae > WTBX01. Next base: position 24,351 of record DAOUSN010000020.1, on the reverse strand, counting down.
CAAAGCTATAGTCAGTCCCCTAAACATACCAGTTTTGCTTATAAAGCTTATGCCGCTTATGTGTTATCACGGGTTAATCGCGCGCCGTTAGGGACATTACGAACCTTATACGATCATCACCGTAAAGAGGCAAAATCAGGATTACCTTTAACCCATTTAGGAATTGCTCTGTTTAATCAAGGCGATCAACTTAAAGGAAAACAAGCGATTAATTTAGGCATCAATAAACCACGGAATGATTATTTTTATCTAGGGGATTATGGCAGTCGTTTACGCGATTTAACCTTAATGAGTTATTTATTAAATAAACAGCCTATCGTTTCCAAATTAGCAGCGAATTTAATTTTCCAATTAGGCGATGAATTGGCGAATCGTGATTATTTAAGCACGCAAGAAAGAAATGCGTTATTTAGAACGGGCGTATTATTAAAAAATAAACCTCAGCAGGGATGGCAAGGACATTTAAGCTTAGATGAAAGGGTGATGGGATTAAAACAAAAGGGAACTTATCATAAAAACTTTCAAGGGGATAACTTACCGCAAACGATAACTTTTACAGCGGAATCAATCGCGCCTTTATATATGCACTATGGTATTCAGGCTTATCCGCGAACTGCCCCGCCGATGCAAATGGACACCATTCAAGTTGAGCGTAATTATTATAATCTTCAAGGTGAGCGTGTTAGGCTAGATCAAGTGATAAGTGGGGATGTATTTTTAGTACATCTTAATATAACGGCTAAAAAGCGAATTAAAGATGCGTTAGTTATTGATTTAATTCCTGCGGGATTTGAAATTGAAAACCAAAACCTGGAAAATAATTTAAAAATTGATAGTTTTAAGATTGGGAAGCAAACGATTTTGAGAATGCAAAATTATAGTCAGGTTAAATACCAACAATATTTAGATGACCGTTATATTGCAGCGATTGATTTAAATAAAAATCAGGTTAACCATGTGTTTTATTTAATGAGAGCGGTCACGAAAGGTAATTTTGTAAATCCTCCTCCTTATGTTGAAGACATGTATCGTCCTTATATTCGAGGCATCGGACGTACTTTTACGAAGGTTAATGTTTTTTGAGGTAAGTTAGGAATGCAATAGCTTAAAAGACAATAAGCTATTCCCGTAGAATCGACGGTTGAAAAGTAAAAAACAAGGCGCATTTATATGAAAATATAGTTTTCAACCCCTTTAAGAGCTATACTTTTAATCCATTATACCTAAATTTATAGATAGAAACTAAAGAACAGTTGGTCACTCTTTTCCAATTGGATCTGAGGCGTTTTTAAAAATAATTAAACCTTACTCTTCTTAAGACATGATGAAAAATAATATGACCAGTGCTGCTGTACGAGCTGCTTTTTTAGATTTTTTCCAACAACAAGGCCATACGATTGAGCCAAGTAGCTCATTAGTACCCAGTAATGATGCGACTTTATTATTTACCAATGCGGGCATGGTTCCGTTTAAAGATATTTTTTTAGGACGGGAACAACGCAATTTTGTGCGTGCAGTAAGTAGTCAGCGTTGTGTTCGTGCTGGTGGAAAACACAATGATTTAGAAAATGTCGGTTATACCGCGCGTCATCATACCTTTTTTGAGATGCTGGGTAACTTTAGTTTTGGCGATTATTTTAAGATAGAAGCGATTGAATTTGCGTGGCGATTTTTAACGGTGGAATTAGCCATTCCTGTGGAAAAATTATGGGTCACAGTCTTTAACGAAGATGCTGAAACTGAACAAATTTGGTTAGATAAAATAGGAATAGACCCAGCACGGTTATCTAAAATTGGCGCAAAAGATAATTTTTGGTCAATGGGTGAAACAGGTCCTTGTGGCCCGTGTAGTGAAATATTTTACGATCACGGGGAAGCGATTGCAGGCGGGCCTCCGGGAACACCTGAGGAAGACGGCGACCGTTATATTGAAATTTGGAACTTGGTTTTCATGCAATATAACCGTGATTCAGAAGGTGTTTTACATCCGTTACCTAAACCGTCTGTGGATACAGGCATGGGCTTGGAACGCATTACGGCGATTTTACAAGGGGTGCATAATAATTATGAGATTGATTTATTTCAAGGTTTATTGAAAGTTGCGGCAAAATTAGCCAATACCGAGGATTTAAGTTTAAGTTCTTTACGAGTGATTGCCGATCATATTCGTTCGTGTGCTTTTTTAATTGTGGATGAGATGATGCCTTCCAATGAAGGACGGGGTTACGTATTAAGACGTATTATCCGCCGAGCTATTCGTCATGGTTATCGTTTAGGGATTCGAGAGATTTTCTTTTATAAACTGGTTGCACCACTAGTGGATGAAATGGGTGGGGCTTATCCTGAATTGGCGAAAGTTCAAGCGCAAATCGAACGTATTTTGAAAAAAGAAGAACAACGTTTTGCCGAAACTTTAGAACAAGGGATGAAGGTTTTAGAAACTTGTGTTGCCAAACTACAAGATAGTGTTATTCCCGGTGAAACAGCTTTTTTATTGTATGACACTTATGGTTTTCCACTGGATTTAACCGCTGATTTTGCCCGTGAAAATAACTTAACCGTCGATCATGCCGCTTTTGAAATTGCGATGAATGCACAGCGTGAACGTGCTAGAGGCGCAAGTAGTTTTAATGTGGCTTACGATCACGAAATTGACCATGACAGTCAAACAGAATTTACGGGTTATCAAGCCTTAAAGGATGACGCGCATATTATGGGTGTATTTGACCAAGGCAAACCTGTTGAGTATTTAAAAGAAAATAATGAGGGCATTTTATTATTAGATAAAACCCCTTTTTATGGTGAATCAGGGGGACAAGTTGGGGATAACGGTTTAATTGAAGTTGAAGGCGGTGTTTTTAAGGTGACGGATACTCAGAAACAAGCAGGCACTTTGTTTTTACATCATGGCAAAGTAATTTCAGGTGAAATTAAAACAGGGCAAGCTTGTCAAGCAACGGTTAATAGTCATCCTCGAAAAGCCACAGAGTTAAATCATTCGGCGACTCATTTACTGCATGCAGCATTAAGGCAAGTTTTGGGGGAACATGTGACTCAAAAAGGCTCATTAGTGAATCCTAAACAATTACGTTTTGACTTTTCGCATTTTGAACCGATGACTGAGAATGAACTTACCCAAGTTGAAATGTTAGTTAATCAACAAATTCGTTTAAATCATCAAGTTTCGGCTAAGGTAATGTCGAAAGATTTGGCAATGGAAGCGGGGGCGATGGCATTATTTGGTGAAAAATATGGTGATGAAGTTCGGGTTTTAAAAATGGGTGCGTTTTCTACCGAACTTTGCGGAGGCACACATGTTGAGCGGACGGGTGATATTGGTTTTTGTAAAATCACGTCTGAAACAGGAGTAGCGGCAGGGGTTCGTCGTTTGGAAGCGGTTACAGGACAAGTAGGGTTTGATTGGATTCACTCAAATAATCAAACCTTAACTCAGGTTGCGCAGTTATTAAAAAGTTCGCCTGAGAAGGTAGAATTAAAGGTTCAACAATTATTAGAAAAACATAAGGTATTGGAAAAAGAATTAGCGCGTTTAAATGCGAAATTAGCCAGTTCAGCAGGCGATACGTTAAGTTCTCAAGCGGTTGAGATTAATGGAATTAAGGTTTTAGCCCTTGAATTAAAAGAGATTGATCCAAAGGCAATGCGTGGGATGGTGGATCAGTTAAAAAATAAACTCGGTAAAGCGGCGATTATTTTAGCAACGGTTACGGGTGATAAAGTGAGTTTGATTGCTGGGGTTTCAAAAGCGGAAACCAAACAACTTAAAGCGGGAGATTTAGTTAATTTTGTGGCGCAACAAGTGGGAGGAAAAGGCGGTGGTCGTCCTGATATGGCACAAGCTGGGGGCAATAATCCTGCGGCTTTAGCGGCGGCTTTGAAGCAAGTTCCTGAGTGGATTACACAACAATTAGATAAATAATTAGATGAATGAACTGACTAAAACAGAAGATAAAATAGAAGGCGAAGAAACTTTAGAGCAGCATAGTTCTGAAGATTACCCTCATATTTCGATTAAAATGACTAAGGAACAATTTAGTGTTTTTGAGTTGAAACGTCGTTATGAAAAAAATACTTTAAAAATGAACCCTGATTTTCAACGGGAAGGTAATGTTTGGGACTATAAACAAAAGTCAGAACTTATTGAATCTATTTTAATGGAAATTCCGATTCCAATTATTTATTTTTTTGAAGATGAACAGGGTTTTAAACAAGTGGTGGATGGGCGACAACGTTTGAGTTGCTTGTTTGATTTTTTAAGTGATAAATTTAAACTTCGTAGTTTGAAATTATTAGAAAGTGAAAAGGATAAAAAATTTAGCGATTTAAGCCCTCAATTACAAGCAAAAATAGAGGACTATCAATTTCTTGCTTATACGATTCAATATCCAACCCCTGAGCGGGTTAAATTTGATATTTTTGATCGGGTCAATCGTGGTGGAACTCAACTGAATAATCAAGAAATGCGGAATGCTTTATATTTAGGTAAAGCAACGATTCTTTTAAATGAATTGGCGCAATCAAAGTCTTTTTTATTAGCAACAGGGGAAACAGTTGCTACAAAAAGAATGAAAGATAAGTATATAATTTTACGATTTTTAGGTTTTTTTCTACTTTATACAAATCAATTAAATCAAATTGAATATAAAGGAAATATTGATGATTTTTTAGCTTCTGTTATGAAATATATTAATAGCTCCTCAGATGAGAAAATAAAGAATTTATCGTCTATATTTGAAATTTCCATGCAAAATTGCTTTGATGTTCTAGGAGAGGATGTTTTCCGTTTCGATACTAAAAATGGAAAACCAAGAAGACCTCTAAATATGTGTTTATTTGAGTCATTGGGTTATTTATTTAGTCTTTATTTACCTAATATTAATAAAGTAGAGCTGGAAAATGAAATTAATGCCTTAAAAGAGGATATAGATAAAAAAAACATATTTGTAGGAATTTTTGATGCGCCAAAAATTGTTAAATATCGTTTTGATAAAGCTAATAACATAAGAAAAAGGTTAGAAAGTGCTAAGTAAATTAACCATTGAAAATTTTAAATGTATCAATCAGCAAAAGTTTTATTTAAAACCATTAACGATATTAACAGGTTTAAATTCAACAGGTAAATCAACGATTATTCAAACACTTTTATTATTAAGTCGCTTCCATTCAAAAACAAAAGAGGGAGCTTTGATTGATTTAGTTAAACATTTTTCAGATTTTAGTGAAATACGCAATAAATATAAAAATTCAAGAACCTTAATGATTAATGTTGATGGTTATAGTTTGAAAATGACTGATGATGAAACTGATTTTTTAATAGATAAGTCACAACAAAGCTTGGATTATGAAGAAACACTTTATTATTTATCGGCTAATCGAATTGGACAGGAACAGTTAGCCGAATTAAGTAAAAATCAAAAAATTGGTAAAAATGGTGAATTTATTTTTGGCTATTTTGAACAAAATAAAGATGTGATTCTTAACAAAAAACTATTAAAATTTCCTGAGTCAGGATCATTAAAATTACAAGTTAATGAATGGCTTGCTTATATTCTTGATTTACCTATTTCATTGCAAACGGAAAAAATAACTTCAACCAATATTAAAGTTTCTTTTAGTAGTGATGGCATTGATAATATTAACCCCTTTAACTTAGGGGCGGGAAATAGTTATTTAGTTAAAGTATTAATTGTTACTTTAATGTGTTGTCAACAAGGGACGGTTCTAATTGAAAACCCTGAAATTCATTTGCATCCTAAAGCACAAGCTCGATTAGGCGAATTTTTAGCGTGGGTCGCTCAAGGCGGTATTCAAGTCATTGTTGAAACCCATAGTGAGCATTTAATTAACAAATTAAAATATCAAGTTTATAAAGATGAACTTTCAATAGATAATGCCATCATTTATTATAAACCGTCAATTCAAGAAGATTTTATTACTTTAACTATTAATCAACAAGGAAAGTTTATTGATGATGAGGGTAATAATAGACTATTTCCTTCAGGGTTTTTTGACTCTACTGTAAAAGAATTGCTGGAAATAGGATGAGTGGCTATTCTCTAGTTCTCAGTGATGAATTACTTAAAATTTATTTTGATGACAAAATTGAAATTATGTTAAGCAGTGGATTTGATAATTTGTTTTTAACAAATAAAGATTTAACCTGCCTAGTTAGGTATTTAAAAACTAACTACAATAAAAAATAATTTATTGCAACTTTTAATAAACCTATTTTGTCCTAGCTCAACGGTATTGATAATTTATCTACATGAACAAATAAATTGAAGTAATATGAAATGAAATGAATAGGCTAAATCGTCACCAATTAAGAGAACTCAATGGCATTTTTTAATAAATCAAAAAAACTGAAAGCAATTAAATATCCTGGCATTCCCATGGCTATGGATGGTAACACAGCAGTCGTGATGTGTGAGCGTGAATCCAGTGATGCCGTGGGTGCATTCCCTATAACGCCCGCCGCCGACATGAGTTATTATTGGGCAGAGGAAACCAATAAAGGTCACCTTAATATTTCAGGTCGTCCCTTAATTCGTGTGGAATCCGAAAGCGACCATGCGGCCGCCGCAATAACTGCTGGTTTGTCAATGTCTGGGTTACGCGCGACTAATTTTAGCGCGTCACAAGGGGTTGCTTATATGCACGAATCCTTGTATGCCGCAGTTGGTAAGCGATTACCCTATGTGTTAAATATTGCTTGTCGAGCCTTAACTAAAGCGACTTTAAATGTTCATTGCGGACATGATGATTATCATTGTGTTGATGATACAGGCTTTATTCAATTTTTCGCGACAGATAACCAAACTGTCGCGGATTTAAATATTATTTCTCGAAAAGTTGCCGAATTAGCCTTAAATCCTGTGGCAGTTGCTCAAGATGGTTTCTTAACCTCGCATTTAATTAGTGTTTTAAAGTTACCTGAACGAGAATTAATTGAAGAATTTTTAGGTAAATCGGACGATATTATTAATTGCCCAACTCCTGCCCAGCGGATTTTATACGGAGCAAGTCGTCGCCGTGTGCCTGAACTTTGGAGTGTTGACAAACCGATGATGTCTGGTGGAGTTCAAAATCAAGAAGCTTATATGCAATCGGTAGCCGCGCAACGGCCGTATTTTTTCGACCATATTGAATCTTTTATTGATGAAAGTATGGATGAATGGTTTGAACTGACAGGAAGACGTTATCATCGAATAGGGGAATACCGTTGTGACGATGCGGATTATTTAATTATTGCTCAAGGGAGTGTCATTCATACCGCAGAGGCGGTGGCTGATTATTTGCGAGAAACAAAAAATATTAAACTGGGCGTTGTCAATATGACCGTATTTCGTCCTTTTCCGGGGGATTTAATTTCACACGTTTGTAAAGGGCGTAAAGGTATTACGGTCATGGAGCGAACCGATCAACCGTTGTCCGAAGATTTGCCCTTGATTCGAGAAATTCGTGCTGCAATGACCAAAGGGTTTGAAAATGGTCACTCTGAAGCCTCTGCTTTTCCTAATTATGCCGCTTATACTAAAGCGACAGACAGCTCGCCCTTATATTCGGTCTGTTTTGGTTTAGGCAGTCGTGATTTACAACCTGAAGGCATTATTGCGACGGTTGAAAATATGTTAGCCGAGGGTAAACATAAAAAATTCTTTTATTTAGGGATAGCGTTTGTTCGTGAAACCGCTTACAGTCCGAAACAGGAAATTCAGCAACAATCGGTAACCGATGCTTATCCTCAAATTCGTGATTTAACCTTAAAAGGCTCGGAAAACCCCAACTTAATGCCTAAAGATGCGATCGCCGTTAGAATACACGCTGTCGATGGCGGGGCGGCAAGTATTATGGGTAAAAACTTGGCGATGACCTTATTTGAGTTGCTTGATTACTCTATCCAAGCGAACCCTAACTATGACTCTGAGAACAAAGGACAACCGACCCCTTATTATTTATCCGCCTCCGCTGAACCGATTCGTATCGCCTGTGAATATGCCCATGTTGATGTCGTTATTTCACCTGATCCCAATGTTTTTACGCATTCAAATCCGCTCGCTGGTCTCAGTGAAAACGGCGTTTTTATTATTCAAAGTGATTTAGATTCCGCTGAAAAAGTATGGCGAACCTTTCCGCGTTTTGCTCAACAATATATCGTTGATAAAAAGATTAAAGTCTCTTATCTTGATGGCTTTAAAATTGCTCGTGAAGAAACTCAACAAGCGAATTTACAGTGTAAACTGCAAGGAATCGCTTTTCAAGGGGCTTTTTTTGAATCGTCATTAATAGCTAAACAAGCAGGTAAAACGAAAGAAGAAATTTTGCACGCTATTCAAAATGCCCTTAGCAAAAAATTTGCGGGTAAAGGACAGCACGGTATTGACGATAATTTTAAAATAATACAACGTGGGTTTAGTGAAACCAAGCCTTTAGAGTTTTCTAAAATGACGGTAGGGGATGTCGAATCGTGGGCAGAACCTGTGGAAACGACCGCGCCTTTAATGCTGTTACAAAAACCTGCTAATGATGAGCCTTTATCGGATATTCATCGTTTCTTTGAACAAACAGGCAGTAACTATATTAATGGGCGGGTGGATAATTTAGCCGATCCTTTTTTAGCAACCAGTATTATTCCTGCAGCAACGGGTATTTATCGGGACATGACTCAAATTCGTTTTGAGCATCCCGAATGGATTGCTGAAAACTGTACCGCCTGTGGTGATTGTTACACGATGTGTCCCGATAGTGCCATTCCTGGGTTAATTAATACCGTGGGTGAAGTGTTTGAAACCAATATAAAACGTATTGAAAAAACAGGGAGAACGGTTAAACATTTACGTCGTGCTATTCGTGTAGTTGAAAAAAAATATCATCTATTAACAGCAGATAAATCCGAAGGTACAAATTTACAACCCGTGTTTGCCAGAGCGATGGGTGAAACTATTAAGGAATATCCTGACGCTGAACAGGAAGAAGTGACCTTAGAATTTGATTGGTTTAAAGAAGCAATGGGAGATTTTAAATTCGCCCTGACTAAGCCGTATCACAATGCAATTAATAAACGCACGCCGAATCAAGGCGGCTTATTTTCAATTACGATTAATCCGATGGCCTGCAAAGGTTGTATGGAATGCGTTGAAGTCTGTGATGATAATGCCTTAAAACCTGTAAAACAAACCCATGAAAGTATTAAAACCTTGCGTGATGATTGGGAATATTGGAATGATTTACCCACGTCAAACCCAAAATATAAACGCATTGATGATTTAGATGAAAAAATTGGCGCGTTAGGTACTTTATTATTGGATAAGAAAAATTATCATTCGATGAATGGGGGAGATAGTGCGCATTTAGGCAGTGGTGAAAAAACCGTGGTTCATTTGTTTACCAGTACGGTGACCGCTTTAATGCAGCCGCGCATTAAAAAACATTTAACCCATATTGATTCGTTGATTGTAGGTATGGAAAAACATATTCGTTCTAAACTCGCGGATCACTTAGATATTACCGATATAGAAGCAATTGAAGCGGCAATTGAAGCCAATAAAAATGTTGACTTAACCTTGTCGAAATTGAGTGTGGCTTTAGATGAAGGTAAATCTAGTCAGCCGATTGATAGTCAATGGTTAAAATGGGCTTCACAAATTATTGCAAAGTTAAAGCATTTAAAATGGCAATACACTCAAGGAACTACAGGGAATGGTCGTGCTGAAATGGGAATAACAAATAGCATGGATTCTAGTTCGGTTTGGGGGGCAACTTATCCGTTTAATCCTTACCCTTTTCCTTGGGCAAGTCATTTATCTCAGGACGCGCCTTCTTTAGCCATGGGAATTTTTGAAGGTCACATGGTTAAAATGGCAGAAGGATTTAAAACGGTGCGGATGGCAGAATTGGAAATTGCAGGAAAATATAATCAAGACGAATCCGATCACTTTTTTACCTATTTTGATTGGCATCAATTTAGCGAAGAGGAATATTTATTATCGCCGCCTGTGGTTTCTATTGGCGGGGATCAAGCCATGCATGATCTGGGTTTTCAAAACTTATCCCACTGCATGATGTCAGGAATGCCGATTAAAGTGTTGATTTTAGATACGCAAGTTGATTCTCATTCGGGTAACAACCTGTGTGCTGATGGATTTATTGAGCAGGTTTCTAAGATAGCCCCTAATAGTAAAGCATGGAAAGGGAAGCTTGAACGCCGTAAAGAAATGGGTTTAATTTCTATGGCACACCGAACCGCTTTTACCTTACAAAGTTCTATCGCGCATACCAATCATCTATTAGAAGGGTATATTGATGGCTTAAATTATCGCGGGCCTGCGATCTTTAATATTTATGCTGTAAGCCAACTAGATCATGGTGTAGCGGATGATGCCGCAGAAAAACAAAGTAAACTTGCGGTTGAATCGCGAGCTTATCCCTTAATGTCATTTGATCCTCGCTTAGGTCATAATTGGGATACCAGTATGTCTTTACAGGGAAATCCTAATTTAGATAAAGACTGGACGACTTATACTTTAAATTATGTGGATGAATACGGCATGGATGGCTCAATGGAGATTTCATTAACGTTTGCTGATTGGGCATTAACCGAAGGACGTTTTCGTCAACATTTTAAAATAGTCCCGCCGTCACAATGGAATGATGAGATGATTGAAATTGCTGAGTTTATTGATTTAACTGATGAGGAAAAATCCGATCATATTGCTTTTCTTCATGCGGTACATCCTGAAACCAACACCTTAATTCGCATGGTTATTAATCCTGAAATGGTTCATTTAACCCTTGAGCGTCGTGATTTTTGGCGAACCTTAAAAGGGATTGCTGGTTTAAATAGAGAAATTATTGATCCTGTCGCGATTGCAGCACAAGCAAAAGCCGAAGTTGCCCAAAGTTTAGCCGCTAGTTTGATGAATTTAGCGGGGGGTGATGGTCAAGCTTTGACTGATTTTATTACCGCAACTCCTGTGGTCGCTACAGCTCCTGTTATAGTAACTCCAATAGCAGCTTCAACATCAAACCCATCGGCAGCACAGGCGCAAAGTGGACATGATGCGGTTTGGATAGAAACCCCAGATTGTACTACCTGTGATGAATGTGTGGATATTGCCCCGGCTATGTTTAAATATAATGAGGATAAAAAAGCGGTGGTGATTGATCCAACAGCGGGAACATACGAGCAAATTGTCAAAGCCGCTGAAAAATGCACCGCCGTTATTATTCACCCTGGTACGCCTTGGAATCCTAATGAGAAAAATTTGGAAAAATTAATTAAACGGGCGGAGAAATTTCAATAAGGTAAATAAGTACACTGATAATTAAGAAGACTCATGGAGTTCAAAACATATTTTGGATTCCATATTTCATTAATTTAAAAAAATAATTTTAAATTTAAATATCTTTTAATAAATCATTTTCAGCAATCATTCGTATTTTTTCATCAAATATAGTATTGATTTCTGAAAATTTACTGAAACTATTCATATTTGGTAATTGATTTTCACCTTGTTTCTCTAACGCATCAATAACATCATAAATAGTTAAACGATTAATATCTCTAGCAGGTTGAAAAACTACTTCAGTATTTGGTAAAACTTTTAACTCAATAATCATTTGGATATTAATCAAGGCGATTAAACTTGACTGAACAACAGTAATGGGTAAATCAAGTTTAAAGGCTATTTCTGTTGTTTTTAAAGCCTTTTCAGCCTTAATAAACCGTTTAATAATTAATTGCATAATTCTTAAAGAAACTAAAACAACAACTTATTATATGCATCAATTATTAACGGTCGCCTTTATTTCTTAAATCTAATACAATTATATGTCAACCAATAACTTCAACTCATTGAGTCCCTTTGATTATCCATATAAAAAAGGTATACTGTTGCATTTTTTAAATCACTGAGAGTAATTATGAGACCAAGCGGACGTACCCCAGAACAATTAAGAGAGATTAAATTTACCTGCCACTTTACTAAACATGCCGAAGGCTCTGTTTTGGTTGAATATGGTGAGACTCGTGTTTTGTGTACCGCCAGTGTAGAACGTAGAATTCCTCGCTTTTTAAAAGGTAAAGGTCAGGGCTGGTTAACCGCAGAATACGGTATGTTGCCGCGTTCTACAAATGAACGGATGGGAAGAGAAGCAACTCGCGGTAAACAAGGTGGGAGAACTTTAGAAATTCAACGTTTAATCGGTCGGTCATTAAGGGCTGGGATTAACTTGAAAGCCTTAGGTGAAAATACGATTACCATTGATTGTGATGTTTTACAAGCTGATGGGGGAACCCGAACCGCATCCATTACAGGGGGATTTGTTGCACTATCACTAGCCATTAAATCCATGTTAGCCAAAAAAACGATTAAAAAAAACCCTTTGTTTGGTCAAATTGCCTCAGTGTCGGTAGGGATTTACAACGGTATTCCCGTATTGGATTTAGATTATACAGAAGATAGTAATGCGGAAACTGATATGAATGTAGTAATGAATGATGCCGAAGCTTTTATTGAAATTCAAGGCACAGCAGAAGGTCATGCTTTTAGAAAAGATGAATTAAATGCAATGTTAGAATTAGCAAGAGTAGGTATTAAGGAGTTATTAGAAAAACAACAGCAAGCATTAGAGCAAAGCTAATTATGGTATCTAAACATCCAGAAATTGTTCTTGCGAGTGGTAATCAGGGAAAAATCAAGGAATTTAAGGCAATGCTTACCGATTATACTATAATTCCTCAAGGTCAATTTCAAATTAAAGAAATAGAAGAAACAGGAACAACTTTTGTTGAAAATGCTATTTTAAAAGCACGTAATGCCGTGTTTCATAGTAAATTTCCAGCAATAGCAGATGATTCCGGTTTAGTTGTTGATGCTTTAGGTGGTGCGCCTGGGGTTATTTCAGCCCGTTATGCAGGGAATAGCGCAAGTGATAATGATAATATTTTAAAATTACTTGATGTAGTTAGAAATATTCCAGAACAACAGCGTAGCGCAAGATTTATTTGTGTTCTTGTTTTTATGGAACATTTAAATGATCCTTGCCCTATTATTACTCAAGGTATTTGGAAAGGGCGTATTATTTTACAACCCACAGGAAAAAATGGTTTTGGTTATGATTCCGTGTTTTGGGTAAACGAATATAATTGTACTTCTGCACAATTAAGTCGTGAAATAAAAAATACACTAAGTCATAGAGGAATAGCATTAAAATCGTTAGTGCAACAAATTAAAGCAAAATATAGCGAATAACGACAAATAAAATTAGGACACTTAATGATTTAAGTGTCCTAAATAAAGCTAAAATATTTAACCGATTAAAGATGCTTTTTTAGATTTTCGTACTTTGTAGCAGCTTCTATTAAAAGATGAGAGACTTCTTCCATTTGACCTTTTTTAGCAAGTCCTCTTGCTTTAGATAACTCAGAATTTGCGCGTTGACGACCTATATCAACTTTATCATTCGCATTGATTTCTTTATTTAGATCTCTTGCTTTTTTAATCATAGCTGCAATTTCTTTACCATCAACACCTGTTTCGATAGCATCCTGAGCTACTTTAATTTGAGCAATTACATTATCAATTGCAACTGATGGTTCAAATCTAATTCTACCATCGTCTTCTGCAAAAGCTACTGAAGAAACGCCTACTGTAGAAATAGCAAGAAAAAGACCTAAAGCAATATGTTTTAAAAATTTCATTAATTATAAACCCTAGTGTTATTTATATGATTATTAGATACATAAACCTTCAAGTTTATGTAGCATCCATTCTAGCATAAAAAAATATAAATTTAAAAAGCTCAAAAATAATAATTATCATATTTTAAATTTTTAAATGAGCTTTTTTACTTGAATCCACGTATTAAATCTACTCTTATTTTTAAGTTTAACTGAAAATAATCTTAGCAAAGTTGTGTTCCAACCCCGTGGTCGGTAAACAATTCTAATAACACCGCATTATCAACTCGCCCGTCAATAATATGTACATTGGAAACTCCACCTTTTAAAGCATCTGTTGCGCAGTGAGTTTTAGGAATCATTCCTCCATTAATAGTACCATCAGCAATTAAATTATCTATATCTTTAATAGATAAACCAGTTAATAACTGACCTTGTTTATCTAAAACCCCTTGGGTATCAGTTAACAATATTAATTTTTCAGCCCTTAAAACTTCAGCGACTTTACCAGCGACTAAATCAGCATTAATATTGTAAGAACGCCCATCTTTACCCACACCAATAGGAGCGATAACGGGAATAAAATCACTATGCCCGAGCATATCAACAATTGATGAATCAATGCTTTCTACTTCACCAACATGCCCTAAATCAATAATTTCAGATGCTTTGGAAGGGTCAGAGCTTTTCATTTTTATTTTTCTTGCATGAATAAAATCTCCATCCTTACCAGTTAAACCAATCGCTTTTCCCCCACTACGGTTAATTAAATTAACAATTTCTTTATTCACTAACCCCCCTAAAACCATTTCAACAACATCCATAGTTTCACTATCAGTCACCCGCATTCCATTAATAAACTCAGTGTTTTTTCCAAGCCTTTTTAATAAATTACCAATTTGAGGCCCCCCTCCATGAACCACAATAGGATTAATCCCCACTAATTTCATTAATACAATATCTTTAGCAAAACTATGCTTTAATTTCTCATCAATCATCGCATTACCTCCAAATTTTACCACCACCGTTTTATCTTTAAAACGTTGGATATAAGGCAATGCTTCCATTAAAACTTGTGCAATTTGTTTAGCATTTCTTTTTTTTAGTTTACTATTTTCATTCATATTTATACTCTTTCAATTAAAATTAGACTAATATTTACAGCATAAATTAAGGATACCTGTTATGCGTAAAATAGCAACTATAGATACACGTTTTTGGCAACTCGGAATTATGGCAGGCCTATTATTATCAGGGGTTATGCTTAGAGATTTTAGTTTATTAGCCAGTCAAATTGGATTGACCTTTATTGGTGGTTTATTAACCCAAGCTATCTTTATTAAATTTTTAAAAATCACCCAATATGGTTTTTTAAGTGCGACCATTACTTGTTTAGGTCTGTGTCTATTATTACGCAGTTCTAATTTATGGGTACACCCAATTGTTGCAAGTCTTGCAATAGCCTCTAAATTTACCTTACGTCCTTGTGGTCGACATTTATTTAATCCTGCTAATTTAGGTGTTATCTTAGGTTTAAGTTTATTTCCAGAAACATGGATAACCAATGGGCAATGGGGAGCTGATTTAACTACCGCCTTATGGCTAATTGCTGCAGGTTTTTTCGTTGCTAATAATGCCAAAAGATTAGATATAACTCTTTATTTTTTAATCATTTATACAACTACTCTCTTTATTATTCGTATTTTATGGTACGGTTACCCTTTAGCGGTATTGTTTCATCAATTTCAAAATGGAGCATTGTTATTATTTGCCTTTTTTATGATTTCAGACCCAATGACGATTCCTCATCAGCGGGTTGGACGATTTATTCACGCATTTTTAGTTGCTATATTATCCTATATTTTTCAATACTGGTTATATTGGAATCAAGGTATTATATGGGGGTTATTTTTTGCAACTTTTTTCGTGCCATTATGGAACATTCTTTTTCCAGCAGCAGATTATAAATGGTAACCGTAAGTCTTACGTTTAATGCAACTCATATTAACGACTTGCAATCTATTTATAAGAATCTACTATTCATCAAAGATGAAATTTTTAATAACCGTTAAAACTTTGTAATTATTTGGAGATAACCATGTTTAAAACAATACTTTTTTTATTCATTGTATTTATACCACAACTTTCTCAAGCATTTTGTGGTTTTTACGTTGCCAAAGCAGATGTATCTCTTTATAATCAAGCATCTCAAGTGGTTATAGTTAGAAAAGAAGACAAAACAGTTTTGAGTTTAATGAATGATTACCAAGGTGATTTAAAAGATTTTGCTTTGGTTATTCCTGTGGCAGAAGTTTTAAAAAAAGAGCAAATTCATATCGGTGATAACAAATTATTTAAACGTCTTGATAATTTTACTGCACCACGTTTGGTGGAATATCATGATAAAAATCCTTGTCAACGCTTTAAATATAAAATGAAAAATATACTAGTAAAGTCTGATAGGGAATCCGCAGCAGCTCCTATGAAAGAAAAAGACAGTTTAGGGGTAACCGTGGAAGCTGAATATACTATTGGTGAATACGATATTGTGATTTTATCAGCGCGAGAATCCGATGGTTTAGAAACGTGGCTAAAACAAAATGGATATAAAATGCCATTGGGAGCTAGCGCCGCATTAAAACCTTATATTAAGCAAGATATGAAATTTTTTGTTGCTAAAGTCAATTTGAAAGAACAAAACCAAACAGGATTAAAATTTTTACGCCCATTGCAATTTGCATTTCAATCTGAAAAATTTATGCTACCGATACGATTAGGGATGATTAATGCCAAAGGAGCGCAAGATTTATTGGTTTATGTTTTAACTGAAAAAGGACGGGTAGAAGTCAGTAATTATCAAACCGTAAAGTTACCAAGTAATATGGATATTCCTGTTTATATTAAAGATGATTTTGCACATTTTTATAAATCATTGTTTGATAATCAAGTTAAAAAATATAATCTGCGAGCAGTGTTTACAGAATATTTTTGGAATATGGGTTGGTGTGATCCTTGTGCTGCTAATCCGCTATCAGTTTCGGAGTTAAAGAAATTAGGTGTATTTTGGTTAGGTTCTAGTTCAACTAATGGTCGTGGAATTCCTGTACAAGTCACACGTTTACATGTTCGGTATACGCCTGATACTTTTCCTGAGGATTTAATGTTTCAAGAAACAGGTGATACTCAAAATTTTCAGGGACGTTATGTATTACGTCATCCATGGACAGGTAGCCCTGAGCAATGTGATGCGGCTAAGGACTATTTTAAAAATTTAGCTGAACGACATGAGCGCGAATCCAGTGTTTTAGCAAAATTAACGGGTTGGGATTTAAACCAAATCCGTCATAAAATGAATCTTACCAATGATAACTCTTCTACAACTTCTGAAAAATGGTGGAAAAATATTTGGGAATAAAGAGCTAAATTATTTTAAAACTGTATAATGAATGCCTAAAGAGTCGGTCGAGTAGTCGCTGTTTTATTGTAATGATAAAAGAGAGGAAAGTCCGGGCTTCATAGGGTAGAGTGCCAGGTAATCACTGGGGGGCGTGAGCCTACGGAAAGTGCTGCAGAAATTAAACCGCCTCTCATCTGCAATCTTTGATTCTAGGCGAGTGGTAAGGGTGAGAAGGTGCGGTAAGAGCGCACCGCGCAACTGGTAACAGGTGTGGCAAGGTAAACCCCACTCGAAGCAAGATCAAATAGAGAAGCGTTGGTGTGACCCGCACTGTTTCTGGGTAGATTGCTTGAGCGATAAGGTGACTTATCGCCTAGATGAATGACTGCTTTTAACAAAACCCGGCTTATAGACTGACTCTTTTTTTTATTTAAGCTGTTCAATAAAAAACCTCGTAAATTTTAAAGATCTACGAGGTTTTTTTTCGCTTGTTATTTTTCTATTTTATAAAGCGTTATTTTTACTATAATAGTACCTTAGTTGATAACAAAAAATAAATTAAACCTAATAACAAATATATGACCAACAACCGACAAATAGAATGGATATTGTTTATTGCAATTATCTTATTTTTTTACCCCTATCTTAGTTTAGGGTTTACGACTAATGATGATGCCTTTAATCAAGTTTATCATAGTTGGGTAGAATTCAAAGATGGTGCATTTAAGCAGGGAAGAATTCAATTTTTCTTGTTTCACTGGCTAGTAATAAAACTCTCTTTTTTAGTGGAAAGTTTATTTTTTATTAAATTAATCGCCACGATTTCTATTATCATTAATATTCTTTATGTTGCTTTTTTTATAGAGAAAATAACTTTACAAAAGTATTATAGCTATATTTTTATTATTGTTTTTGTGACTTTTTTACAAGATTCTTGGGATCATTTCCTACTAACCTCATCTCCACTTATATATACCGTAGGGTTTTCATTGTTTTTAGCCTCGCTACATTTATATGTTTTTTCTACGGCAACTCCTAAGAAATTAATGATAAGTGCAGGGTTATTTGTCTTAACCTTACAAGTCAGTGAAATGTTTGTTTTATTTTGTGTGTTTTACCCCCTCTTTTCACGACTCTATTTAAATAAAGGTTTATTTTATAAATTAAAATATCATTTTATATTCTCAGCAATTTATCTTTCAATTTACCTTATTTTTAGATTAACTTATGGTTCAGTTTATGTGGGTAACAGTGTAGGGAGCGGTGGGTTTTCTATCTTAAACTCTCTACAAACTCTATTAATCTATAGTCTATATACTTTTCCGAGTGCTTTATTTTTTACTCATACTGCTACAGGGATGGCTGATATGAATAATGTCCTTAATTATCCTTTTGATTTTAATTTGGCCGTTAATCCTTTATCAAAATTCAAATATAATGTTAAAATTCTAGGGCTTAATATTGAAGAACTTAATGTCACTTGGATTATTAAATATCTTTTATTTGTGGGCGTTGTTTTTGAAAGTTTAAAAAATATAAAAATTATTAATAAAAAAAATATAAATTTATTATTTGTATTTGCAGTTTTACTTTTATTTGTACCCAATACCTTACACGCATTAGTGAGTAAATATCAACAATGGGCAATAATAGGAAATAGTAAGGGTTATGTTGGAACTTATATGTCCTATTTTGGAATGGGATTGTTATTAACTTTATTTATTGTTTATTTAAAACAATTAGCATGGTTTAGTAAACCTACTATTTTAAGTAAACTAGGTTTATTGTTAATCATTATCTTTTTATTTTTCATTTCAACGTTTGTTTCTATTTCTAATGAAGCTATTTTTAATTTAAAAAAACAATCACACTATCGCTGGGAATTGATGGATAAATTTTTTAAAACTGATGTTTTTAAGTCACTTAGTAATGATACTGCTATCTATGCTATTGGATTAACTGATTCTATTGGCGCAGTTAATAAATACCAACCCCATGCAAATGAACGCTCTGATTATTGGGATAGATATGTATTAATGAAAACAGGAAAGCCCATTAAAGTTTATGAAGGCTATCCTGATAATATTTCTGATAAAAATTATATTTTAAAAATCATAAAACCTAAAAATAACTATGATACCTTTGGTGTATTTGCAAAGCTTAATAATGATAAAAAGTTAATTAGTGATTTTCATTTATTAGCGGTAGCAAGAGATACCAATATTCTAACTTATGAATCTTTAGAAGGATTTAAATCTTTCCCTTTTCGATTAAAAGGGGTAGAAGATAGTCTCTTGGTTAAAGAAAAAAGCGTGAGTATTAATAGTATTTGGGTAACTCAAGAAATTAGAAATAAAAACTCAAACTTAGTTTATGCAAAACCTATGAAAAAAGGTCAAATTTATACGGATCGGTTTGAATATAAATTTTCTACTGGATTTTATCTTCAAGAAGTGAGTGGGGTTGATAGTTGGAATTGGAGTGATAAACAAAGTCAATTAGTCATTAACAATAAATCAAAAGAAGATATTGTAGTTAATTTAAATTTTTTAATTTCAAGTAAACAAGATAAAGATTCAAAAATTAGAGTTTATAATGAGCTAAAAAACCAATCCATCATTATCGCTAACCGAGGAGACGAAGAGATCGTGTTATCTTTTAAATTAAAACCAGGTGTAAATATTATTCATTTTATCTCAGAAGAGGCTTCTATTCCATTACCAAGTGTCACCGCGAGACCGCTATATTTTTATATTAAAAACCTTGTGATGACGGAGGTGCGATAAATGGAATCTATAGATTATCTAATTGTGGGGGCAGGTATTATTGGAATGACAATTGCTCATGAATTAATTAGCCGTAACCCTACCTTAAAAATTGTAATTGTTGAGAAAGAATCAGAAGTAGCGGTTCATGCTAGTGGTCGTAATAGTGGTATTTTACACGCAGGTTTTTATTATACAGCCGATAGTTTGAAGGCAAAATTAACCGCAGATGGCAATAAAAGAATGAAAGCTTTTTGCTATGAAAATAATATTTTTGTTAATGAGACTCAAAAATATGTAGTGGCAAAAGATAAACAAGAACTAGAATGGCTGTATGAATTAAATAACCGTGCAAAAGTGAATGGGGTTATCACTAAATTAGTCGATGCCAAAGATATAGATAGTAATATTAAAACTTATAAAAAAGCCTTGTTTTCACCCTCTACTGCCTCGGTTAATCCTAAAGAAGTTTGCTATGTTTTAAGAGATAAATTGATTGAAAAAGGCGTTAAATTTATATTTAATCAACCTTTTGAAACCATTGCTTTTAGCTATAATTATTTGATTAATTGTGCGGGTAGTTATGCTGATAAAATTGCAAAATCACATGGTATTGCAAAGAATTATACCATGCTACCTTTTAAAGGTTTATATTTAAAATATTATGGTGATGATAAACCAATTGCAACTAATGTTTATCCTGTCCCTAATATGAAAAATCCATTTTTAGGGGTGCATTATACGGTGACCTCTAAAAATGAAATTAAAATAGGTCCAACGGCTATTCCTGTCTTTTGGCGAGAAAATTATCAAGGTTTAGCTGGCTTTAAGCTAAATGAATTTTTAGAAATTTTATATTATAGTTGCAAATTATTTATTTTAAATAAATTTAACTTTAGAGCGTTAGCAATTAGTGAAATTAAAAATTATCGTAAAAAAAACTTAATAACAAAATCTAAACAAATGCTTCATAACATTGGTGATGACTTTAGACCGATGCCCGCAGGCATTAGAGCGCAGCTTTTAGACACTAAAAGTAATGAATTAGTGATGGATTTTATTGTCGATCATATTGATAATTCCACCCATATTCTTAATGCGGTCAGCCCTGCATTTACTTGTTCTTTTGCCTTTGCTGACTATGTGGTTAATCAAATTTTAGATAAAAAAGAGGCTTAAATTAATGGAAGCAATTATCTTAGCAGGCGGGTTAGGTACTCGATTACAAACAGTGGTTAAAGATGTTCCTAAACCGATGGCAGAAATAAATGGATTTCCCTTTCTAAAATATTTATTAGATTCGTTAAGCAAACAAGGGATAACCAGCGTTATTTTATCCGTAGGTTATAAGCAAGAAATTATTAAAGCTTATTTTAAAGATCATTATTTAGATATGACTCTTCTTTATTCTAGTGAATATTCACCACTAGGAACGGGTGGTGCTATTATTCAAGCACTAAAATTGACTACAGACAATGATGTTTATGTCCTTAATGGGGATACCTTTTTTGATGTTGATTTGAAGGCAATGCAGAGGCTTCACACAGAAACAAAAGCAGATATTAGTTTAGCAACTAAAGTAATGCAGGGTTTTAATCGTTATGGCACAATTAAAATTGAATCAGGGCGAGTTATTGCCTTTGAAGAAAAGAAATATCAAATAGAGAGTTTTATTAATGGGGGGATTTATTTAATTAATAAAGAAGTTTTTAATCCCTTCCAATTAAAAACTAAATTTTCATTTGAAAGTGATTTTTTAGAGAAAAAATTACTTCAATTAAACGTTACTGCTTTTAGAAGTGAAGGTTATTTTATTGATATAGGCATTCCTGAGGATTATCATCATGCTAGTACGGTATTTCATGGTTAATAAAGCCTTATTTTTAGACCGTGATGGGATTATTAATATAGATAGTGCTTATGTATACCAGCGAGAAAAGTTTGTATTTGTTGAGGGTATTTTTGACTTATGCCGTTATTTTATAAAACAAGGTTATCGTTTATTTATTATTACTAATCAAGCTGGAATTGGTCGTGGTTTTTATACTGAAAATGATTTTGAAAAACTAATGACTTGGGTGAGGGTAGAATTTGCTAGGCAGCAGATAATTATTGAGAAAAGTTATTATTGTCCGCACCATCCTACAGCAGGAATTGGGGTTTATAAAACTGAATGTGAATGTAGAAAACCTAAAGCTGGGATGATTTTAAAAGCGGCTAAAGAATTTAACCTAGACCTAAGTCAATCGTTATTAATAGGGGATAAAACTGGGGATATTGAAGCGGGAAAAAAAGCAGGATTAAAAAAATCTTATTTAATCAAAAGTAATTACCAAGACGATTATGACTTTAATTCAATTAAACAAATGGTTCAGTCTTTAAAAACTTAATTTCTGTACATGACAAAAACAGCTCGTTAAATACGTTAAATAATATTTAAGAGGTATAACATTTTTTACCTTATTTAATATTTTCACGTTTTTATTGATATTTTTTGATTAGCGTTATAGAGTGCATAGTAAGGTGTATTTACTTGAATTCCCAGCTAATAGCAGGATATAAAGGCAAACTTACCTGAAAAAGGTAAAAGAAGGTCAAATATGCCTATTTATCCTGCTATATCGGGTTATTCGGGCAAACTTGCCTATTAATAAATTGTTAGCTTTAAAAGCAGTTTTCAGAAAATTAGGAATATTAAAGGTAAAAAGTGCAAAAATTCTCTCAATCACAAAAAATAGTTAAATTTCTGAAAGACAATCCAGATAAAAAATTTAATGCTCGTCAGATAGCAGAGAAAATTGTGGAGGCATACCCTGAAGATTACGCCGAGAAAAAATTAAATCCTCGTTTTGAAAATGAAAAATCATTTATTTCTCAAGTAGTTGCTGAAATTGGTTCACAAAAAGAGAATATTATAAAAAATGATAACCATATTTTTTGGCAAGACAAACCAAGACCTCGTATTTACTGGTATAGCACGGAAAATACTCAAGAGGTAAAAGAAAAGTATGAGTTAGCCGAAGAAGAAACAGGGGATGTTGAAACTGATATTGTCATTTCAAATAGCCCATACTCTGAACATGATTTATATCCAATTTTAATTACCTATCTAAAGTCTGAATTAAAATTATACTGTCAGCGTATAGATGAAAAGCGTTCAAAAAACTCTAGGGGCAGTGGTGGCAATCAATGGCTACACCCAGATATTGTTGCTATGCAAACAGTTGATAAAGAGTGGAATGAATTAATAAGAAATTGTGTTAAACAAGGTGCAGGGCAAAGTGTTCGCCTTTGGTCATTTGAGGTAAAAAAAGAATTAAATAGTTCAAATGCTAGAAAGAGCTTTTTTCAAACAGTTAGTAATTCTAGTTGGGCAAATGAAAGCTATTTAGTTGCAACCTCTATATCAGATGCTAATGTTGAACAGGAACTAAGAATGCTCTCAGCTTTACATGGTGTAGGTATTATCTTGCTTAATGTGGAAAATCCAACTGAAAGCGAAATGATGCTTCCATCAAAAGCAAGAGCAGAAATTGATTGGCAGTCAGTTAATAGAATTTTAGTTGAAAATCCTGATTTTAAAGATTATATAGAACTTGTTTCTACTTATTATCAAACAGGTAGGGTTAGAGCGAAAGATTGGAATAAATTGTAAAAATAAAGCTAACAATCAAATCCACTTGACCGTAAAAAGCGTCACGCCTTTTGCTGTCGCAAAAGCCCCGCCACTTTTTACGTCAAGTGATTTGGGCGTTAGCGGTAAATGAGTTGAAGCATATGGAAGATGTAGTCATTCTTGAGTGGAATTATTCTCCTGAAAATTATTTTGAGGAAGATATTCTCGTGGACAGAGATAATTACAAAATACTGATTAGTACAGGTAAGGTTGAAGCCCATATAAATCCAGAGTATTACGAAAAACAAAATAATCTTCGTGATACTTTACATGAGAGATTAAACGATAGATTTTTAGGTGTTCAATTATTTTCACACCAACCATATAAACTTTCTAAAGCTTCTATGCACAGGTTACACCCTGATGGAAGGAAGGATGTTACCGTATTTGTAGAATCTTGCGTAATGACAATGTCAGTTGGAAATGTCGATGTAATCGCAACAGATAAAGACGGGAATATAGTTGATTCTAAAAAAGAGAGAATAGATAAGAAAAAAGAGTTTGCAGAGTTAGCAGCGGAATATTCAGCTACAGATACTTTGGTTCCATTTCTTTTAAGGAGTTATAACGCTTCTGTTACTGACCCTGAAAATGAATTAGTTCATCTCTATGAAATACGTGATGCTTTATCAAAAAAATTTTCTGGTGAATCTCGAACCCGAGAGATATTGGGATTAAGTAAGCCTAAATGGTCTCGATTAGGGCAATTAGCTAATAATGAGCCAATAAAGCAAGGTAGGCATAGAGGACAAAGTTTAGGGGCTTTAAGAGATGCTACTAATGATGAGCTGCAAGAAGCAAGAAAAATTGC
>DAOUSN010000071.1 GCA_030627205.1 Methylococcaceae bacterium | reverse complement strand
TTATATGCTTACCGACACACAAGCCACCCATGTTATTGGTCGCAAATCAGTTGTTAAATCCAATCTTTGCGACAATTACATTTTTTGTATTGCTTAACTTGACTACTTATAGGTAGACTACCAAGAAATAATTTTGCACTATTTTTAACTATTGGTAATAAATTGTCAATAACTTTATTAGGAGATTTTAAAATGGAAATGGGCGACCGAATAAAAAAAACACGGAAAAGTAAAGGATGGAGTCAAACACAATTAGCTGAAAAGATAGGAATTACATCTGGAGGGCTATCTGGATTAGAAACAAACAAAAAATATACCTCAAAAACAACTCTCATTAAACTTAGTGAAGTTTTAAATGTAAGTGCGGATTATTTACTGACTGGAAAAGAGGGAACAAATGAAATAAGTGCAGAAGAACGCGAAATTTTAGATGTTTTACGAAAAGATGAAGCAATGACTAACGCGATGATGGAATTTGCTAGGGTTAAAAAAAAAGCAATGAGTTATTTAAGAGGTTACACGGAAATTAATGCACAAGGTTTAGAATCACCTTAAATAATAGCCGTGTACCATTAAAAGTATTAAGGAGCGAATATCAAGAGGTCGGAATAGCAATAACTGGGAAATAACTTTATCTAGCCCAGTTATTTGCCTTGCGGCACACCTTCTCGACTGGGTTGTATCTGTTTCCCATCCAAAACACCCGCGCGTAAATAATGCCCAATCAATCGCAACAAAGCTTTATTCTTTATTCTGCGTCCCAATAACGTCATCAATAAGTCATGATTAACATGATCAAAGAATTTTGACAGGTCAATATCGACTGTAATCTGGCGTTTTTGTTGACAAAACCCTTGTACTTTTTGTACCGCATATTTCGTGGATAAGTTAGGTCGAAAACCATAACTATGCTGCGAAAAAGTGCGGTCAAATAAGGGCGATAAGATTTGTACGATAGACTGCTGTATCAGGTGGTCTAACACAGTATGAATGCCTAATAAACGTTCAGAATCGTTATCTTTAGGGATGCGGACACGCTTAACAGGCTGGGGACGATAGATTCCAAAAAGCCAAGATATTTTATAACCCTGAGCCTTTTACAGGTTTCTTATCGACTGCCTGTTAAGCAGACCTCCCCAGATAAGAACATGAACTATCACGCCACAACCTCATCATTTACGCACTCTCACAAACCTTGGGTTTCGTTATCTTGTGCTAACGTTCTATTGAGTACTACTTCTGTGTGATATTTCTGTTCGTAGGCTTGTCGTTTTGCGCTTAGGCTTCCTTCTCACAAACCATCGCGATGTTGCAATTACCCTCGGCTAGTAGTTATACTTAGCTCACAAATGTACGCTAAGTTGGGTTTTCCTACAGGAGACTTTCATTTTATTAGTTCATGCCCATGCTGGGCGTACACAGTCGCTTCCAGCCGACGTTATGCTAAAAGAAAAATCTCAACTTGAAATAGGTTCACTTATAAGTTAACATTTATTCTATGAGAGAAATATTATTTTATAGAACTGAATCGGATGAATGCCCTGTAGAAGAGTTTCTTGATGCCTTGGATAGTAAACAAGCACAAAAGGTAGCTTGGGTAATGAAAGTAGTTGAGGAGTTAGAACAAGTTCCAATAACATACCTCAGAAAATTAGTAAATACCGGATATTTGGGAAATTCGAGTACAAATGGGAAATAATATTTTCAGGTTTTTAGGCTTCTTTAATCAAGAAAATTTTATAGTGCTAACAAACGGCTTTCAAAAGAAAACACAAAAGACACCTAAATCTGAAATTCTTCTCTCAGAATAACGAAAGAAAAATTATTTGGAGAGAAATGGTAATGAGTGATTTAAAAAAATATGTTAATAAAAGAAAAGAATCTGACGAAGGATTTTCTTTAAATTTTGATGGGGGTTATCAAGCTTTTAAAATTGGACTTATGCTAAAAGAAGCAAGAGAAAACGCTGGTATAACTCAAGAGCAATTAGCTATTAGACTGAGTACAAAAAAATCAGCAATCTCAAGAATAGAAAACCATGCAGAAGATGTAAAGCTTTCAACGCTTGAAAAATTTGCAAGTTCTTTAGGGAAAAACATTGAGATTCGTATATATTAAAAAAACATAATCGGGTAGCCAAAGGTATCTCATCCTCAGCCCCCGCAACACCCTTAGTACGCACGCTAGATCTCTAGTAGCCCTTAAGAAACAAAGAGTTATTAGTATTTATGGTGACTTCTCATTATTCACAGGCAAAGAGATAGGCTTTATTTTGACTTATTTCGTTCCCAAGCTCCAGCTTGGGAACGCCTACCCTAAAGCTCTGCTTGAAGTTTTAATTCAACAAAACAATTGGCAATAAAGATTCTTCTCCCATATAACCCCTCACACTCGAATAACGCAGTGTTCAGGAAGGTCAGCATAACCGCGTTTGACAGGGTTATAGTGAATATAGGTTAAACGTTGTTGACACATTATTTCTTTGCTCATTTCTTCTGGGTGTGAACCTTCTTGCCAAAACTGATATTCACTTTAAGTTTTGTGTTTACGTTTGTAGTATGCAAAATATTTAAGTAACGTTCTCGCGTTACGCTGTTTTAATAAATCAAGAATTTTCCTAGCGGTAAAAGATTTAAATTGTTGAATTCGTTTACTGTGTTGGCTCGCTGTTGAGATAAAATGTAAGTGGTTTTCTAGGACAGCATACGCATGGAGCTTGAAGTCTGTGTTTTGTTGTAGCCATATAAAGCTATCAAAAAGTATATTTACGCTTTCTTTTCGAGTAAAAATAGGTTGCCAACCTGCAACTGTCAATGTGTGAAAGTAAGGCTAGGCTTCGTTTAAAATTTTATAGCGGTATTCTTCTAAATAATGATTGTTATACTAATTCCCAAATTAGTTCACCACAGTTACTAATACCTGGGAATATCTCAACTTTTTTAACTTGGCCTATACCATTATCATCACGGTATAGGCCAAGTTAAAAAAGTTGAGATATTCCCAGGTATTAGTAACTGTGGTGAACTAATTTGGGAATTAGTATAACAATCATTATTTAGAAGAATAC
>DAOUSN010000032.1 GCA_030627205.1 Methylococcaceae bacterium | reverse complement strand
CGAAAGAGCAATTTTTTGCATCGTTTTTCTGGTTTACACTAAATTAGGCTATTTGCCTTCTTTGGGTAAGCTTTGCCAGAATTGAAATAGAAGACGCTATCCTTGTTGAATTAATTCAACAGCTAACAAACTGCCTGCTAATCCTTGACCGATAATTAAAAAATTAATGTTCATTATTTATTGTGTTAAAAGGGGTGAACCCTTATGTTATTATTGACCTAAAAAAGGAGGGCATCCTCTTTTTTCTTGGTAATCCATTGTAATCTACGTCATTACTTCTTAATTTTTATCAAAAACGAGCGCGTTATGTCAATCTTAAAGTTTTATTGCTGGGTTTTGTTAGTGAGTTTTTCCTGCCCGTTGTTTGCCGCGCAACCGCCAACACAACCGAGAAGAAAGAAGAAAGGGTCAAAGAAGAAAGGGTCAGAACAAAAAGAAAGCAAAAAGAAAGGGTCAAGTCTTGCATTTTGCAAAATAGCCAGACACCTTTAATTCAGTATAAACTAAATTCTCAAGTATGCAAAATGCAAGACTTGACCCTTTCTTTGTGACCCTTTCTTTACAACCCGCTTTGGTATTCGGAAAGACTTTAAATTTTAGTTTTCCAGACTCTCTAAGCCACGCACAGTCTATCTTCGCTTTACTAATATCTATACCTATTGTGTTCATTTCTTGTATACTCCCCTTGTTCATTCAGTCTCATTCCGCATTGGAAGGACTTGGATACCATTCAGTTTTAAGAAAAATAGCGTATGGGTTTTATCTACGTCACAGACTTTCATCTAAGGATGGGTACAAACTCTAATCATGCACTTCTATACAATGCCAGCTAAGCAATATATCATGGTTTGGAGAGATACAAGGATGGGTTGGAGCTTGCGGAAACCCAGCTTTTTGCGAACATCTGCTGGGTTTTTCTATCGCTCTACCGAGCCTACAAATTAAAACGAGGAATATAGCATGTCTCAAACACCACTTTCAAATGATAAACGTATTGATGCCCTTTTAAGTACCTATAAATGGGGAGATAGTAATGGCGAGGGAATTAATTTAACTTATAGCTTTCCTACAGATGGCTCAACATGGATAACAGATTATGATAAAGGAAGACCTTTTTCACCTTATACTACATTGAAATTAAGCTTAATTTCAAAGCAGAGTGTTAGAGAGGTATTGCAATTATGGAGTAATATTGCCAATATTAATTTTCTTGAAGTTAATGAACCTCGTAACCAAGGTGATTTTCGCTTTGCCTTCAGTAATTCTGTTTTTGATAGTAGAGCTGGTGTCACCTATTTACCTGCCTATAAATCTCCTTTTGCAGAAGAGGTTGCTGATGTTTGGATTAATTCTAAAATTAAAACTTTAAAAATAGGCAGTGAAGGCTATTCAATATTAATTCATGAAATAGGTCATGGATTAGGTTTAAAACATTCCTTTGAATTTGAAGAAGAAAACCCAACTATATTATCCAATTTAGAAGAATCAATACAATATACAGTCATGAGTAATATTGAGTATGAAAATAATGTAGGCTGGTCGCAAAGGATTGTTGATACTAACAGATATATTCCAACTCAAAATACAACCCCTATGCTTTATGATATTTTAGCGATTCAATTCTTATATGGAGCAAATACATCTTACAATACAGGCAATAATATTTATACATTTAATAATGAAGCAGAGCTAAAAACAATATGGGATGCAGGAGGAATAGATACTTTTGATTTAACTAATCAACATCTTAATTTAAAAATTAATTTAAATGCTGGAGAATTTAGTTCTATTGGGGATATTGTTTATGAATTAAATGATGATGGGGTTATTAAATCTGTAAGCAAAGTAGCTCTTGACAACATTGCGATTGCTTACGGTGTTGAAATTGAAAATGCAATTGGAGGAAGTAGTAGTGATACGATTATAGGTAATTACCTAGCCAATCAGATTGCAGGTGGTGAAGGAACGGATACCGTTATCTATACAGGAAATAAAACAGACTATATTATTGAAACTGTAAATGAGAGATTCATTATTACTAGAAGTGACGCATCAGAAGGCACTGATGAGTTACAGAGTATAGAGCGTTTACAATTTAATGATACAACACTCGCTTTAGATATTGAAGGTAATGCAGGACAAGCTTACCGACTTTATCAAGCCGCTTTTAATCGTACCCCTGATAAAACAGGTTTAGGTTTTTGGATCAATGCCTTAGATAAAGGTGATACGCTTGAGAAAATAGGAATAGGATTTATTCAAAGCCAAGAATTTACAAGCCTATATGGCGCAACACCTACCGATGATTTATTCTTAAGTTCTTTATACAATAATGTTTTACACCGTGATTTAGATACTGATGGTTATAACTTCTGGATAAATCAATTGCAAATGCAAACCAGAGAGAATGTTTTAATCGGGTTTAGTGAAAGTCAAGAAAATAAATTACAAGTGATCGGTAATATTCAAAATGGGATTGAATTTTAAATATAACTTATAATCTAGGTTATTTATGGCTGTAGGCTGGAAGAAAGGGTCAAGTCTTGATTTTGCAAAATAAGGATTCAGACACCTTATAATTCAGCATAAACTAAATTCTCAAATGTGCAAAATGCAAGACTTGACCCTTTATTCTTGACCCTTTATTCGTATTCGTGGCACTCAAGAATCGCTTGAAAATCCTAAATGGGGGAATGGCGCATTTACCAAAGCCTTAGTGGAAGTCTTAAGCGGCAAAGCCGATTATACTGACGATGGAAAAATCACCCTCAACAAACTGGATTTATATTTATCCGAGCGAGTTAAACAATTAATCGAGGGTAAACAAACCCCCGTGACCGCAAAACCTAAAACCATTGCCGATTTTACCATTGTGGTGAACTAACCTATATAAATAGGTGTTAAAACATGGTGCTTTTCTTTTTCCATAAACAACGAATGTCATCAATGACTAGATAGAGAGAAGGGATTAATATCAAAGTAATTAGAGTAGCAAATAAAATGCCAAACCCAATTGAAATTGCCATCGGAATTAATATCTTAGCCTGTCGTGAGGTTTCTAATATCATCGGTGCTAATCCCAAAAAAGTCGTCATTGTTGTTAAAACTATTGGACGAAAACGTTGAATAGCTGCGGTTTTTATCACTTGAAAAGGACTTTTATCACTTTCAATTTGTAGTCGATTAGCATAATCTATTAAAACTAATGAATCATTAACCACAATCCCTGATAAAGCAACCACCCCTAATAAACTTAAAATACTTAAATCATAACCCATCATTAAGTGACCAAAAATTGCCCCAATAATCCCAAAAGGTATACTGATTATCACAATAATTGGCAACACATAACTTTGAAAAGGAATTGCTAACATCGCATAAATCACAATAATAGCAACTATAAAACTCAGCTTTAAACTGCCTAAACTATCAGCCATTTCAGCTTGTTCTCCCTGAAAACTGTAACTTAAACCGGGAAACTGTTTGACTAATTTAGGTAAATCAGTGGCTTTAAGACTATTAATCACCTCACCTGTTTTTGTTTTTGGAGAAACCCCAGCTTTTACTTGTACATTACGCAACCCATTACGACGATTAATTTCTGTATAAGCGCGTCCTCGCTCTATTCTCACTACTTCAGTTAGGGGGATTTCTTTCCCAGAATTCGTCCATAATAATAAATCGGTAATATTTTGTTCTAATATGCGTTCATTTTTTGGTAATCTAACCATGATTCTAATCTCATTACGCCCCCGTTGTTGACGTAAAACTTCACTCCCATAAAATGCATTACGAATTTGTCTGGCTACATTTTGCGCGCTAAAGCCTAAACTTAAACCTTCAGGTAATAATTTAAAATCAAGTTGTGATTTACCTAAACTAAAGCCATCATCTATATCTTTGGTAATCGGATAGGCGCGGATAGCATCAGCTAATTGTTTGCTTGCCAGCTCTAACACCTTCATGTCTGGATGATTTAGTTCAATCGTTAATGCTGCCCCTGCTCCAGGTCCACCTGCATCAGATTCAAATATCAATGAATCTACGCCAACTAATTCACCAGTGATTTTTCGCCAACGTTGACTAAAAGCTTCAGTACTCATGATTTTTTCGCGAACTTCAGCATCAGCTAAATACACCATCATTGATGCAGTATGAGTGCCATCTTTACCAATTTGCGAAAAAATACCCCGTATAAGTGGTTTGCCATTGGGTAATTCTGCGGCAACTTTTCGTGCATTTTGCGTTAATATTTTAACCACTGCCTGAGTTTTTGCTATTGGCGTTCCATAGGGCAAAATTATCGACACTTTTGCAAAATCAGATTCAGTTTTGGGAAACATACTCATGCCCATACGTCCACTCAAGGCATAAGACAACACCAGCACTAATAATGAAAATGCCATAGTCACTGTTAAATAGCGATGATTTAATACACCTTCTAAAAATGTTCCATAACGATGATAAACCCATTCTCTAAAGGCATGGCTAAATTTTTGTTGCTTTTCAAAAATCCATCGTTGTAAGCCATGAGTTTTAAGTGGTTTTAAATGCCCTAAATGATTCGGTAAAATAAATAAGCTTTCAGCCAAAGATAATAAGAAAACCGTAATGACAACCATAGGAATCATCATAAATATTTTGCCAATTAAACCAGGGATAAAAAATAAGGGCATAAAAGTGGCAATATTAGTTAAAATACTAAAAGTCACAGGTTTTGCCATATCTAACGCCCCTTTAATAGCGGATTCTAAAGGCTCTAATCCTTCTTGCCGATAGTGGTAAATATTTTCGCCAATCACAATCGCATCATCGACTACAATACCTAAAGCTATAATAAAGGCGAATAAGGAAATCATATTAAGACTGACTCCTAAAGCAGGCAAGATTAAGAAAGAACCTAAAAAAGCAATAGGAATCCCCATCATCACCCAAAAAGCCAGTCGTAATTCTAAAAATAAAGCGAGGGTAATAAATACTAATACTAAGCCCATACCACTATTACGCAATAATAAATCAATTCTCTGTGTATAAGTTTTTGACATATCAAAACGAATTTCAGCATGAATACCCGTAGGTAATAAGTACTTGGACTCTGCTATTTTTGCTTTAACCGCATTTGAAACTCCCACTGGTGTTTGGTCACCAACACTAAAAGCCAATACCATAATTGCAGGCTTTCCATTATAAACGGCAGAATAATCGGTTTCTTGATAACCATCTTTAATAGTTGCAATTTCCCCCAATAAAACCTCACTACCATCGGCACTAGTTATAATTGATATTTGTGCAAATTGTTGTTGATAGTCTTTACGCTCTTTCATCCTGATTAAGATTTCCCCTGCTTTGGTTTTAACACTGCCTCCAGGTAAATCTAAACTTGCTTCTTTAATTCGCTGGGAAATTTGAGCTAAGGAGATTTTATAACGACGTAAATTTTCTTGACTAACTTCAATGCTAATTTCTAAAGGTTTAACCCCTGATAACTCCACTTGAGTAATCTCTTTACTTTGTAATAATAACAACCTGAATTGCTCACCCAATTCATGTAAAACTTTTTCCTCAGCATCACCATAAAGAACCATAGTTACCACTTGTTTCTTGTCAGCAATAATAGATACTTGAGGAACTTCAGCATCCTCTGGAAAGGTGGTAATTCGGTCAACTTCTTTTTCTATTTCTTGTACTAAGCGATCTATATCCGCATTACTTAAAGCATCAACAATGACAGTTCCTAAGCCTTCGGTTGCAGTTGAATGAACCTCATCAATACCCTCTAGTCCACTAATTGAATCTTCAATCGCCAATAAAATACCACTTTCTATTTCTTCAGGGCTTGCCCCCGGATAGACTACCGTAACACTAACTTTATCAAGCTCAAAATTAGGGAAAACTTCTTGTTTAATGGTTTTCATAAATAACAAACCACCAACAATACAAGCAAACATAATTAAATTTGCGGCAACGGAATGCCCAGCCATCCAACTAACAGCCCCAGTAGGTTGTAAGGTTTTCTTTAATTCCATTCGTTTTTATCCTTATTTAACTCTTTAGCTTGATGTAAATCCATTCCTTCTACGGGAGTAGATAATTCACTACTAATAACCTGAATATTATTTGGTAATGATTCAGCAGTAAAATAAACCAACCCTTGTTCTTTCCAAATAGGTTTTGCTGGATAGATAAGTAATTTATTATCTTTAGTCATTAGCCATAAATTTTTACCATCATGGAGTAATGTTTCGGATAATGCAGTAACATTATTTAATACTTTACCTTGTATTTTTAAACGTAAAAATGTACCTAACATTAAAGGTGGGACATTTTTATTTTCAGGTTTTTGACTTAGAGGGTCATCGACTTCGACAATTAATTTTGCCATTCGCCCCTCACTTTCAACAGCTGCCTTCAAACGTTTAATTACACCGTAGCGATAAATCCCCTTGCCCCAACCTGTGTCATAAGCAATACGAACCTTCGCGCCTCTTTTACTATTTATACCAGGAATATTAATCCACCGTAATTTATTAACAGGCAAAGAAACATCTATCCAAAAACTCTTAATACCGACTAATTTGACTAAAGGTGTTCCAGTTGAAAAGGTAGAAATCCACGAACCAATATTGGCATTTCGGCTAATAATAATAGCATCAAAAGGTGAGAAAGGCTGAGTCCGCTCTAAATCTAATTGGGCTTGTTTTAAACGAGCTTTAGCCGCATTTAAGGCAGCTTTTACTGCTTGTAAATGTGGTTTGCGTAAAACCAGTTCCTTTTCCTCTGTATTAAGTTTTTCACCTAATAATTGATATTCACGTAAAGCAATTGTCTGCTGCCCTTGCTCTAACTTTAAATCAAAACGAGCTTTTTCAAATTCACTTTGTCGCTGGGCAATTATTAATTTATAATCGGTTGGATCTAAACTAACAATACGCTCGCCTTTCTTTAAAATCCCCCCTTCAATAAAATTAGGATTAGTCGCAATCACCATCCCGCTAATTCGTGAAGTTAAATTAACTTCTTGTGCTGCAATCACTGTCCCCATCGCATAAACGCTTAAAATATGGTCTTTAAATTCAGGAGTTATTAATTCAACAAGAGAAAGATGTTTTTTAATTTGAATTCGGTTAGCTTGGGGTTTTGAAGTCAGCCAATAATAAGAACCCCCACCAGCGATGATTATAATTAAGAGCAAAGGTAATAATTTAAAAATAATTTTAGTCATTTAGGTATGTTTATCTAAAAATTTAGTAACAGGAAAATTTACTAATCGTTCTAATACACTGCTTGTATATGCCTGTAAATGTGATATAGATTTTATATTGCTATGTAAATTCATCTTTTTCCAAATTATTTTAAAATATTTTTTATAATTTTCTTGATTGCTTAAAATTATCCAGCAGGCTTTACAATTAATTTTATCTTATGTTATTTTTAATACTTATCCAAACTAAAAAGACAAGTATTTATGAATCAAAAAGAAATTAAACTTCCACTGAGAATAGTTCAGCAACTGTTACAACACGCCCAGTCATCAATGGAAACAGAGGTATGTGGTTTAATTAGTCATATAGAAGGTAAAGCGAAGAATAGTTATTGTATTACAAATAGTAGCCCACATCCCCAAAATAAATTTAATTTAAATGTTGCTGAACAAATTTCTACTTTTAAACTATTTCGTGAGCAAGGTGAAAAATTATTTGCAATTTATCATTCACACCCACATAGTGATGCTTATCCTTCAACTACTGATTTAGCTTTAGCAAATTACCCCGAAGCTTTATATCTTATTATTTCCTTAAATACTAAGGGAGTTTTAGAATTACGTGGATTTAATCTTCTTAATAATCAAGTAGAAGAAGTAACACTACAGCTTCATTCTTAAACACAACTATTATTAGTTACTAACTAATTATCAACCTAAATCTAATAAATATTGACTGATAAACCATTAAAAATTTCCCCATATTGCTCCACACAAAACCGGCAACAGTTAAACATCTGGGTAGAACAGCAGCAGTTTTCTCAAGCTGAATACTGGCTACAGCAACAAAAACAGCAACTTGATGAAAATCAATATATTTATTATGTTATTCAATATAGTATTGTACTCGCTGAACATGATTTACACTCACAAGCAGAAGAGATTCTTACAGAAGAATTAAATTATTTTGAAAATAATCGTCTTCTTTTACAACAATCTGCGGAATTAGCCCATGTTCAGGGACATTTTATTGAAGCAGTGATGTTCCTTAAACGTGCGATTAGTTTAGATGAAAATAACAGTGGTCTTTGGACACAGCTTTCTAATGTTTTTTTAAACTATTCACCAGCACAAGCAAAACATGCGGCTGAAAAAGCTGGTGAACTCGCTAATAAATTAAATGTTGATGAAATACATTCATCGACTTTGATTCATCTATTGCAAATTCAAGCTAAAAATTCATTGGCAATGGTTGAAAGTCAAGAGCAAAATTATAAGTTAGCTGAAACTTTATTTAAAGAGATTCTTGCCAAACAACCTGATTTTGTTCCAGCTTTACAAGGCTTAGGACAGCAGCAAATGCAGCAAGGGGATATTGAAGAAGCATTAAAATTATTTAAAGAAGTTAAACAGCTTGATTTTGTAAAAGGTTATTCATCGTTAATTAATGCCCGTAATTTTCCTGATGAAGCAGTGTTAGAAAAATTAGAAAAAGTAGCACTACAACCTAGTCTTGAAGGCTCATTAAGAACAGGAATTTTATTCCAATTAGTTACCGTATGGGATAAACGCAAACACTATCGTAAAGCCTTTGAATTTGCAATACAAGCAAATGAAGCCAGTAAATTATTGTTATCTTATAATGCTCAGGAACATCGCCAGCAATCTAGTAAAATACGAATGAGTTTTTGTAAGGCTTTATATGAACACCGTGTTGGTTATGGAATACAGTCTAATCTACCTGTTTATGTTATTGGAATGCCACGTTCTGGCACAACCTTAGTTGAACAAATTATATCAGGTCACAGTCAAATTTTTGGTGCAGGGGAATTAGGGCTTATTCCTAACGTTATTCAAGGCTTAAATCGTTGGGAACGACATGTGGGTTCAGGGCGTAGTTATCCTGATTGTATTGATGATTTAACCGTGAAAGTTACCGCAGGGCTTGCGAATAATATCTTAAAAGAATTACGATCTTACGCGCCTAATGTAAAACATATTATTGATAAACTACCCCATAATTTTGAAAATATCGGCTTAATTAAATTTCTTTTTCCCAATGCAAAAATAATTTCAGTACGTCGAGATCCTCGTGATATAGCAATTTCTAATTATTTCACTGATTATCAAGCTAAACATGGTGGTATGGGTTTTGCCTATGACTTAACCGATATTGGCGAACAACTTGCCGATCATAATTTAATGATGCAACATTGGAACGCTCTATTTCCCAATGAAATTCTAACCATCAATTATGAAGCCATAGTTGATGATATTGAGTTCTCTGCGCGACAAATATTAGCTTACATTGGGGTTAACTGGGAACCTGAGGTTTTACAGTTTAATGAATTGCAACGCCCAGTTAAAACCGCGAGTGTTTGGCAAGTGCGACAACCTGTTTATAAAAGCTCTAAAGCACGTTGGCGATATTATCAACAGTATTTACAACCACTTATTCAAGGTACTAATGCAAAAATAGTCTGTGAACCAATTAAAATGATTACCTTACCAGAACCTGGTTTTTTAACCAATGGAGTTGATTTATTTCACCAACAAAAATTAGATGACGCTGAAATTAATTTTAAAAAAATGCTGTATCATAACGCTGAACACGCAGCCTGTCATTATATGTTAGGGTTAGTTTATCTACGTAAAGGTTATGTTAATGAAGGGATTGAAAAAATCGAAACTGCCTTGAAAAAAGTTCCTTGGCAATGTGAATGGCAACAGTCATTAATAAAAGCTTATGAAACAATCGGTCTGGATGATAAAGCAAAACTATTGCAAGAAAAATATCAAAAACCTTTCAGTGAATAACGGTAAAATAGAAATTTCTTAAACCTATAATTTTCCTTATGACTTTGTTACTACAATATCTTGCTTTATGCCGATTTAAAAACAATCCTCTTGATTTAATTCCAACTACAAAATTTATGCGAAAAGTAATTGTGTTTTACTTTTTTTCAGGTTGGCTAGTTGAAGGTTTGATTGCTGATCCTGTTGATGGTTTTTTAGAGGTTTCATTACGAATCATTATGGCCTTTTCGACTATTGCGATTTTTTTGCTAATAATGAAAAAATGGGTTTATTTTTATCAATTATTTACTGCTATTTTTGTTTGCGAAAATTTTATTATGACATTGGCGACGGCTGCAGAAGCATTAGATGTCTACATGGTGATGAAACATGTAGTTTATCGAGAAGAAATTGCTATTTTGTTAGCTACATTTTTAATCGTATGGTATTTATTGATTGTAACTTATATTTTGCGTAATTTTTTTAGATTTGATGTGAAAAGTAGCTTTATTTTAGCGACAACCTATTTTGTTTTAACTTACGGTATTCCAATGATGTTTATGGATATTTAGTTTACTTATGTATTCTTAAGGATAACTGGGTTAGTCAGTCCAATAATAATATATCTCCTACCCCAGTATTTTAATAACCGCTATTTTTCAATTATAGCCGGCACAAAGGTATAAACATAATCATTTGCTTTCATAGGAGAATGACACCCAAAACAGGTTTTTGTAGTTTTTTCTGAGTGCATTTTAAGTTGACCATCAACCCATTTTCCAAACCCCCAACCACCTGTAGAGGCATATTTTTTACTGTCTTTAACCATCGCTTCGGCTTTTACAAAGTTTTTAGGAATAATCGCAGCAACCCAATTAGGATGACTTCTTTCTTTCCAAATAATTTTCGCAATAATCGAGCCATCAGGCCATGATTCAACTTTACCTTTACGAGTGGCTTTAATGGCAATATCATTTCCTAAAATAGCCCGCAGAGTTTTATTATCATCTCGATGTGAAATGGATATTAATCTCCAATCAAGATATTCATTTTTTGTTATAGCCTTTGGATCTTTCGTTAATTTTTTCTCAGCAAAGCTGTTGTTAGTGAATGATAAACCTCCTGCTATCATCGTTATGGCTAAAGTTAAAAAATATTTCTTCATGATAATCACCTTTATAATAAAATTGTAATGTCTCACCTGAAACATAACGGATAATACTTGAACCCTTATTGAGAAAGTTTGTCCTATTAAGTTCAAACTTAACAGGAAACTTTCAATGACTAAATTTCTATCTATTTTCTTAATTACCCTCTGCACCTCATCTTATGCTTTTGCTGATTGGTCATTAATTAATGATGAATCGAACATTAGCTTTGCTTCAACTAAAAAATCTGCTATCAGTGAAGTTCATCATTTTAAAACAATAAGTGGAACTATTAATGAAAAGGGTAGCTTAAATATTAGCGTTGACTTAAGTAGTGTTGAAACAAATATTCCTATTCGTAACGAACGCATGACAAAAATGCTTTTTGAAGTCGGTCAATTTGCTAATGCAACACTGACAACAACATTTGACTCTCAAAAAATAACAGCGATGAAAGCAGGCGATGTTTATCTTGAAACCTTAACGTTTGATGCTTCATTACATGGCATGACACAAAAAATTAAAACGCCAGTTAAATTTATTATGCTATCAAATAATAAATTAATGTTGATACTTGATAAACCTATAGTTATTAATGCCAGTCAATTTGGTTTAGAAAAAGGAATCGAACAATTAAAAGTGATTGCAAAATTACCATCTATTAGTACGTCCGCTCCTGTTACTTTTAGTTTAACCTTCACACAATAAAATATAACGCCTCATCTAAAATACGTTTAAATAATGATTAGAGAGTAGCGACAACCTTTTCTGGGTATTGCTACTCAAAATTTTAAACTGTTTTTTTACCCGCCCAATAAAATAAACCCGCCCCAACAATAATCATTGGTACAGAGAGTATTTGTCCCATCGTTACCCAATCTAAAGCTAAATATCCTAAATGGGCATCGGGTAAGCGAAAAAATTCAACAAAAAAACGAAAAACGCCATAAAGAAATAAAACTAATCCAGTGGCCGCCATTGTTGGACGTTGCTTATAGGTATAAACCCAAAGAATAATAAATAAAACCAACCCTTCTAAAAAAGCTTCATAAAGTTGCGAGGGATGGCGTGGTAAATTTCCTCCATTTGGAAACACTACTCCCCATGAGACATCAGTAACTCGTCCCCATAATTCGGCATTAATAAAATTACCTATCCGTCCTAACCCTAATCCAATTGGAACTAACGGCGATAATAAATCGGTCAATTGAAACAGACTACACTTTTGTTTTTTGGCAAAAAACCACATGGCGACAAAAACCCCTAACATGCCGCCATGAAAAGACATTCCCCCTTGCCAAATTTTAAATAACACTAAAGGATTATCTAAAAATAAACTAAAATTATAGAATAAAATATAGCCAAAACGCCCCCCAATAATAACCCCTAATGCACCAAAATACACAAGGTCTTCAATAGCTTCGGGTTTAATCGCCGAATAAGGTTGTTTAGCGCGATACTGCCCTAAAAAATAAACGCCAGCAAAACCTAATAAATACATTAAGCCATACCAATGAACTTTAATGACCCCTAAATCTAGGGCAACGGGATCAATATTAGGATAAGTCAACATAGTTATACGTCCAGATTACTCACATCTAAGGCATTTTTGACAATAAAATCACGACGAGGTTCGACTTCATCGCCCATCAAGGTGGTAAAAATTTCATCCGCTGCCACGCCATCTTCAATGGTGACTTGTAATAAACGTCGACTATTGGCATCTAAAGTAGTTTCCCATAATTGGTCAGGGTTCATTTCACCCAAGCCTTTATAACGTTGAATATGTTGTCCTTTTTTAACTTCTTTCATCATCCATTCATAGGCTTGTTTAAAGTTACTGACGGACTGTTCACGTTCACCCATTCGCATGAATGAATTTTCTGTAAATAATCCTATTGTATCCTCTGCATAATGAGCAATTTTTTTATAATCCTGACTATTAAAAAAGTTAGGCTTAATCACTAACGTTTTATCAATACCATGTAAGCGTTTATTAATCGTCAATTCATAATCATCAGCAGCTTGATAGCTTAATTGAATCTTAAATACCGCTGGCATCTGATTATCATTATTTAATTTCGTTTCTAAGATTTCAGCCCATTTTGAAAATTCAGCCTGATTGTTTAGTAATGTGTCATCAACCACTGCTACATAAGTTAAATAATCTAAAAATAAACCATCATAACGCGGCGTTAAATTTTTAATAATCCGATTAACCTTCATAAACTCTTGGGCTAATGTTTCTAAGCCCGTCCCTTGAATAACAGGAATATCAATATCAGTTTGTAATTGCGCTTTATCTAATGCCATTTGTAATAAATATTGATTAAGCTCATTATCATCTTTAACATAATGTTCTTGTTTGCCTTTTTTAACTTTGTATAACGGCGGTTGAGCAATATAAATATAACCGCGCTCAATTAGTTCTCGCATTTGCCGATAGAAAAAAGTCAATAATAAGGTACGAATATGTGAGCCATCAACATCGGCATCGGTCATAATAATAATCCGATGATAACGTAATTTATCGGGATTATATTCGTCTTTCCCAATCCCACATCCTAAAGCAGTAATCAATGTCCCGACTTCTTCAGAGGAAATCATCCGATCAAAACGCGCCCGTTCTACATTTAAAATTTTGCCTTTTAACGGTAAAATAGCTTGCGTGCGTCGATCCCGCCCTTGTTTTGCTGAACCACCCGCAGAATCCCCTTCCACAATAAATATTTCAGAAAGTGCGGGGTCTTTTTCTTGGCAATCGGCTAATTTTCCAGGTAAACCCGCAATATCTAAGGTAGTTTTACGGCGGGTCATTTCACGGGCTTTACGCGCTGCATCTCTTGCTCGCGCCGCATCAATAATTTTATTAACAATCGTTTTCGCAATTTTAGGTTGCTCTAATAAAAACTCTTGAAGCTTCTCGTTCATGGTTGATTCAACCAACGGTCTAACTTCTGATGAAACTAATTTATCTTTAGTTTGTGAAGAGAATTTAGGATCAGGGACTTTAATAGATAATACTGCAGTAAGACCTTCACGGGAATCATCGCCCGTTGTTGATACTTTTTCTTTTTTAGCTAAACCACTACTTTCAATATATTGGTTAATGGTTCGGGTTAATGCCCCCCGAAAACCAGCTAAATGTGAACCCCCATCGCGTTGAGGAATATTATTGGTATAACAAAAAATATTTTCTTGATAAGAATCATTCCACTGCATCGCCACTTCAACCGTCACGTCTTCTTTAATGGCCGTAAAATGAAAAACATCAGGAAATAAAGGGGTTTTATTTTTATTCAAATGTTGAACAAAAGCACTAATCCCGCCTTGAAATTCAAATACATCTTCTTTTTCTATTCGTTCATCTTTTAAAGAAATCCGTACTCCTGAATTTAAAAAAGATAATTCCCGTAAGCGTTTCGCTAGAATATCATAATGAAATTCAACATCCGAAAAGGTTTCGGTACTGGGTTTAAAATTAATTTTAGTGCCTGAACCTGTTGTTTCTCCCATTTCCTTTAAAGGGGCTTGGGGTTCACCCATTTTATAAAGCTGATAATACAAATGACCTTTTTTACGAATTTCTAAAGTCATTGTTTCTGATAAGGCATTAACAACGGAAACCCCAACCCCATGCAGCCCTCCTGAAATTTTATAGGAATTATCGTCAAATTTTCCGCCCGCATGAAGTACGGTCATAATTACTTCGGCTGCCGAACGTCCTTCTTCGGCATGAATATCAACAGGAATACCTCGCCCATCATCAGCAACACTGACTGAGCCATCGCTATGAATAGTGACATCGACCCCTTTACAAAATCCTGCTAAGGCTTCATCAATGGAATTATCAACCACTTCAAATACCATGTGATGCAACCCTGTGCCATCATCAGTATCGCCAATATACATTCCGGGGCGTTTTCTCACGGCATCCAAGCCTTTAAGAACGGTGATATTAGTGCTATCGTATTCGTTATTATTTTCTGCCATGCTATTTCCAGTTATTCCGTTATCAATGTTTCAGGTGAAACATTAGGTTTTACATTATCTAATTCAGGGGTATTTTACCATAATAAAGCCACGAGAAAATGACTGATAAAAGAGCTTTTTTATCCGTCAACAAGCAATATCTTTTTCAAATGTATTTAAACAAGCGGATGTTTTTATTTTATAATCCGCTGTTATTCTAATAAATCCTTTATCAAATGCTTAATCATGAATATAATTTAAGCAAAGACCATTTCATGGAATAATATGACTAGCAACTAAAAAATCAGGATTTGAGGACTTTTATTTATTGGATTGATAATCGCATAAAAAATGATTTTAAATAAGTAAGAATAATTAATCTAAGATGATAGTTCTTCTACTTATGACTCTTTTATGGCAGGTTCTTTTCTTAATGATGAGGCTAACATAATTAAAGCCCAGCCTCTAAAACTCACATCAATACTTAATGAAAAAGCAAAAAACCACGGAGTGGAAAACGGCCAGCCTATCCATATAAGAATACCTAAGACAATTGAAATAATACCTGTTACTCGACTGGATACAGGGTTAGGAATGTGTGCAACAGATAAGAGTACATTACGAAAAATACCCTGGGTCACCATATAAGCAACAATTAACAGGTTAAGCGTTTCTGGTTTACCACTAATACTAAAAAGTATAAGAAATCCTGTCACACTATCAAGAATTCCGCCTTGTACATTGAGCAAAAATCCCTGTGTGGTTTTTGCAATAACCCCGTCAACACAGCGTAAAATACCTAAAATTAATATCACTGTACCCACTAAAGGCAACCATGAAAATCTTTCACCAAAGATGGAGACATTCGGTGCAATAAGACATAGCGTCGTTATTATGACACCAATGATAATCATTAAAACACCCCTAATGCTATACCACCACGGACTAGAGGTGAATTGTTTTAATTCAGAGGGTTTGATTGTTTCCATAATTTACTGCCGTTCCTTTAAACTTACCCATTTATCGAAGCAATCCACGAGTAACATTACGTAAAAAGCTCACCATCATCGAAATTTCATCACTTTCACCAGCCAAGTCTTCAATTTCTTCAATAGCATCTTCTAACCGAAAATTACTTTTATAGAGAATTTTATAAGCTTTACGAATTTTTCTAATCACTTCAGGTGAAACCCCATTACGCTCCATGCCAACAGAATTAATTCCATGTGGTCGTGTAGGTCGTCCTCCAACCATTACAAAAGGTGGAATATCTTGGGTAACCGCACTGCCCATTGCTGAAAAACTGTATTCACCGATTTGGGTAAATTGATGCACTAAAGTAAAACCGCCGAGAATAGC
The DNA here is from genome assembly GCA_030627205.1 of Methylococcaceae bacterium. Lineage (GTDB taxonomy): Bacteria > Pseudomonadota > Gammaproteobacteria > Methylococcales > Methylomonadaceae > WTBX01. The sequence continues at coordinate 16,413 of DAOUSN010000032.1, read as the reverse complement.
ATTATTACCTAAATGCACATGACCTGCTAAAGAAGCACCATTTGCCATAATGACATGGTTTCCCACAATACAATCATGTGCGACATGGGTATAGGCCATCAATAAATTATCATCACCAATGCGTGTCAAACTGTGATCTTGCAACGTTCCTCTATGCAAGGTGCTAAATTCACGAATGGTATTTCTGTCACCAATCTGTAAATGAGTCTCTTCATTATCATATTTTCTATCTTGAGGATCTTCACCGATAGATGAAAATTGATAAATCTTGTTATCTTTACCAATTTTTGTAGAACCTTTAATGACAACATGAGGGCCAATAACAGTACCACTATCAATTTGAACATTGCCATCAATAACTGAAAAAGGACCAATTTCTACGTTATCAGCTATTTCAGCATTGAGATCAATAACCGCCTTAGAACTAATCAAAATTAATCTACCGAAGCTGCACACATAATATTAGCACTAGCAACAAACTCACCAGCAACTTCAGCACGACAAGAAAATGACCAAATATTACGTTTATTTTTAAGGTAGTTTATTTCTAGCATTAATTGGTCACCAGGAGAAACACGACGTTTAAAACGTGCTTTATCAATACCTACTAAATAATATGTTACCCCTTTACCTAGTTCTTCAGGTTCTGTTGCCGAGGCTAATAAACCTGTTCCCTGCGCTAACGCCTCTAAAATCAATACGCCAGGCATAATAGGTTCTTTCGGAAAATGCCCTTGAAAAAAAGGTTCATTATAAGTAACATTTTTTAATCCCAGTAATCTTACCCCAGGTTCGCATTCAAGAACGCGATCTATTAATAGAAACGGGTGTCTATGCGGTAAAATTTCTTGAATTTGTAACGTATCTAGCTGTCCAGTCATATTATATTAAAGTTTTGTTTTTATTAAAACGTGAGCAAAGGTGGTGTTAATTATTAACAATAATAATTAAAATTTTGAAAGTTTTTCTTGTACACGTGCAGTAACATCAAATTCAGGTTTAGCATGAATTACCCCATCAGTTAGCAATAAATCATAATCATCTTCTTTAGCAATTTCTTTAATGGCTTCAATAATTCGTTTTTGTAATTTACCTAACTCTTCATTCCTACGCAAACTAAAGTCTTCACCAAATACTTGTTGCGCACGCTTTGCTTCTCGTTTTTTAGTAATAATATCTCTTTTAAGATTTTTCTTTTTAGAGTCACTCATCACACTTCCATCTTTAACCAGTGTTTCTTCTAATCGTTTAATATCTTGTATTTGTGAGGCAAGTTGTTTATCACGAGGTGAAAATTCAGTTTCTAAACGTTTTTTAGCCTCTTCTGCTTGAGGAACTTTTTCTAAAACTTTAGCGACATTAACAAAGCCAATTTTTAATTCAGCATGACTAATATTTAAAGTAAACATTAACGCTAAAAACAATGCTATTTTATTTTTCATGATTAAATCTATCTCCAGTATTTTCTAAATTTTACAAAATGATAAGTTTGTAATAAGGTTTAATTTAAGGTAATTATAGGGTAAAAGTTAAAGGAACTGAAAGGGATTATTTTAAAAGCCTGAACCAAAAGAAAACTGAAATATTTGTTCTTCATCATTATCACCTGCATTTAAAGGTTTAGCAACACTCACGGATAATGCGCCAAAAGGGGATAGCCATTCACCTGATAAGCCAACAGAATAGCGCATACTGCCTATATTAAACCCATTAGTCACTGTTCCTGCATCAAAAAAAGCCCCTAAACGCACCGACTTAAGATCATCAAAAAAAGGAACGGGAAATAAAACCTCGGCATTACCAATAATTTTACCTGAGCCTCCAAAAGGATCATTTCTTGAGTCTCGTGGACCTAAGGTGTTATCATCAAAACCACGTATAGAACGGACACCTCCTGCAAAGAAATGTTCAAAAAATGGTAAACTTCCCGTATCACCATAACCATCACCATAAGCTAATTCACCATTGAGCCTTAAGGTAAAGTCTTTAGATAACGGAAAAAAATATTGATGTTTATAACTTAATTTATAATATTCTAAATCACTTCCTGGGATAGTTGCTAACGCAGAAACACGTTGCTGACCACCACTAGTTGGAAAAATAGCCCGATCTAAAGTATCATGACTCCAGCCGATAGAAAATGATAAAGTTAAATATTTATTTCCATTTTTTTTAATAAAATCTAAAATTTCAGTGGATGAAAATGAGGAGCTATTTAAAGTCGTATGGCGTAAATCAACATTGAAACGTAATCGGTCATTTTCATTTAGCGGCAGCCCAAAATTTAAACTACTATTAATAACATCGGTTGAATAACGAGAAATATTGGCTTGTTCAGCGTCCCTAGCTCTGTAACCTATATCATAACCTAAGCTTACTCCATCTAAGGTAAAATAAGGATCAAAATAACCAAAGCGATATTGAGTACTAATATCACTATTATTAAATGCCAAATTAATACGTTTACCTGAACCAAAAATATTATCTTGCGATACATTGGCATTAAAAATAAGCCCACTGGTTTGTGAAAACCCAATGCCAGCCGATAAATTCCCTGATGCTTTTTCAACTACACTGTAATTAATATCAATTTGATCGGCTGTTCCAACGACAGGTGGGGTTTCAATATCCACAGTTTCAAAATAACCCAAACGATTCAAACGTGCTTTAGAGCGTTCAATTTGTTTAGTTGATGCCCAACTAGATTCCATTTGTCGCATTTCTCGACGGATAACTTCATCACGAGTTTTATCATTACCATTGATATTAATTTGACGAACATAAACCCGTTTACCTGGGTCAACAAAAAAAGTCATTTCAATAGTTTTTAGTTCATCGTTAATAATAGGAACCATGTTAACATTGGCAAAAATATAGCCTTCATCACCTAATCTATTTGAAATGTTTTTAGAGGTTTCTGTAGCATTTTTACGCGAAAATATTTCACCAGGACCTAGTTTAAACAGTTCAATTAACGCCTCAGGCTCAACAATTAAGTTACCTGCTAATTTAACTTTTTCAAGGGTAAAAACATCACCTTCTTTAATATTAACTGTAACATACATTTCCTTTTTATTAGGTGTCATCGAAATTTGAGACGATTCAATCGTAAAGTTGATGTAACCTCGGTCTAAATAATAAGACCTTAAACGTTCTAAATCAGCCGATAATTTTTGTTTCGAATACTGGTCGTCTTTGGTGTAAAAAGAAAGTAAGTTGCTAGTGCTAAGTTCAAAACTTTTTAATAAGGCTTCAGTGTCAAAACCATGATTGCCAATAATATTTATTTGTTTAATTTTTGCAGCCTGACCTTCGGCAATTTTAATATGTATGCCTACTCGATTACGGGTTAACTTAGAGACTTTAGTATCAATTTTTACCCCGTATTTACCTTGACTAAAATATTGACGGGTTAATTCTTGCTCTATTTTATCCAATATTTGTGGATTAAACACTTTACCTTCTGATAAACCAACTGTTTCTAAGGCTTTGGTTAATTCTTCGGTTTTTAAATCTTCATTGCCTTCAAAAATGACTTTAGCAATAGAAGGATGCTCTTTAACTCGAATAATTAACGTTGAACCTTCGCGCTCCAATTGCACATCTTTAAAAAAACCTGTTTTAAATAAAGTACGAATAGCAGAAGCTACTTGATCTAAAGAAAATTCTTCACCAATTTTAACGGGTAGGTAATTATAAACTGTTCCCACAGGGGTTCTTTGCAAACCCTTAACTTGTATATCGTCAACAATAAAACGCTCTGCCGAGTACGTTATTGGTGAGACTATTAATGTAGTCAATAATAAAGGGGAAATTATAGAATGCTTCACAAAATTACCAAAGTGGATAAGAACAAACACAGGATAGATTATATCATGGTCTTTATTTTATCAAATATCCAATAGCGATTACTTTATGCTCTGTCAATAGGAAATGCTAAAATTTCATCAATAGTAACGCTAGAGGTTAATAACATTAACAACCGATCTAAACCAATAGCAACACCACAACAATCAGGAAGCCCTGCGTTTAATGCCGCTAAAAAGCGACAATCTTTTTCGACAAGAGGACGGTTATTTAATTTTCTAACCTCAATTTCTGCTTCAAAACGTTGTCTTTGTTCTATAGAGTCGGCTAATTCAAAAAATCCATTACCAAGTTCAATCCCATTAATAAAAACTTCAAATCTATCGGCAACTTTAGCGTCATTACTGTTAATTCGTGCTAATGATGCTTGAGAAGCAGGATAACCATAAATTAAATAAATCTGGTCATTTATTAAGCTTGGTTGAATTTTATGACTGAAAATAAAATCCAACCATAAATCATGATCCTCACTACAAAGATGAATGGCTTCTGGAATATCATGTTTAAGAGCATAGTCTTTATACGCTTTAGAGTTATATTCCAGTGCGTTTAAAGCTGTTTTTTGAAAAAACACACTAGCATAGCTTATTTTATTGATTCTTATTAGGGGAAATATTGGGATTAAAAGAATCTTAATTAATAACGCCACTTCATCCATCAATTGATCTAAGCTAAACTCCAGTCGATACCATTCCAACAAAGTAAATTCAGGATTATGAAACCGTCCTTGCTCATTATTTCTAAAGGCTTTACAAATTTGATAAATAGAACCACTTCCAGCCGCTAATAAACGTTTCATTGCAAATTCTGGTGATGTTTGTAAAAACAAGATTTTTTTATTCGGTGGACAGTCATAAATACTACTAAAAAAATCAAGTTGCGGTTCTGTTCCTGTTGAATGACATAATAAAGGGGTTTCAACTTCAAGAACGTTTTTATCAGCAAAAAATTGACGGATTAAAGCTAACATTTGCCCGCGTTGGCGTAATTGCTTTAACTCACAACTAGGTTGCCATAAAACATCAGTCATATTAATGCTTTACACGACTAACATATTCAGAGCTACGTGTATCTACTTTAATAATTTCACCAATTTGAACGAATAAAGGCACACGTACTACTGCGCCTGTTTCTAAAGTTGCAGGTTTACCGCCACCACCTGAAGTATCACCTTTTAAACCAGGGTCGGTTTCAGTAATTGCTAATTCAACAAAATTAGGAGGAACAATTGATAAAGGTGAATCATTCCATAATGTCATCGTACAAATATCTTGGTCTTTGAGCCATTTCATCGCCTCTGATACCGCCTTTTTATCGGCTTGATATTGTTCATAGGTATCTTCTACCATAAAATGCCAAAATTCCCCGTCGGTATATAAATACTGCACTTCCATTTCGATAATATCCGCTGCTTCAACGGATTCACCAGATTTGTAAGTACGCTCAATGACTCGCCCTGTATTTAAATTCCTAATTTTAACACGGCTAAATGCCTGACCTTTGCCTGGTTTTACAAATTCATTTTCTATAATTGCACAAGGGTCGGCATCAATCATAATTTTCAAACCAGCCCTAAATTCATTGGTACTATAAGTCGCCATTTTTCTCTCATAAAAAAGCAAATAAAATTTATAACTGCCTATTATAATAGAGCCTATAGATAAACTAAAACTAGAAAGAAAAATAAATTATTTTTTTAAACGAGATTTCTCTAAAAAACTCTTTACCATATTGGTTATTTTAAATGATAAAATAATCCCAGAAAGAATGAGTGTTATTGAATTTGCCCAAATTAACGCTAAGTCTTCTTTATATATCCCATAAATTAGCCATAAAGAGACCCCTATCGTAAAAAGACTATACATACTCAATGATAGCGATTTAGTATCTTTTGTTCTAATAGTTAAAATAGCTTGGGGTAAAAATGAACTCGTCGTACAAAATGCCGCTATATAACCAATAACTTCAATAGAAGGTAATTGCATAATTTAAGCTGTTATTGATTTGCACGATGTTCAATAATATCATCAACTACCGTAGGGTCGGCAAGCGTTGACAAATCACCTAAGTTTTCAATTTCATTCGCCGCAACTTTTCGTAAAATACGCCGCATTATTTTTCCTGATCGGGTTTTAGGTAACCCTCTCACCCATTGAATAATATCAGGATCTGCTATTGCTCCTATTTCTTTGCGAACCATTTTTTTCAGCTCTTTTTTCAGCTCTTCTGTCGCCCCTATACCTATATTCAAAATCACATACCCATATATACCTTGACCTTTTATATCATGAGGATAACCAACAACCGCCGCTTCTGCTACGTGTTGATGCAATACTAATGCACTTTCTACCTCTGCCGTTCCCATTCGATGACCTGACACATTAATTACATCATCAACACGACCTGTCACCCAATAATAGCCATCTTCATCACGACGCGCCCCATCACCTGTAAAATAATAATTTGGGTAGTTTTTAAAATAAGTATCAATAAAGCGTTGATGGTCGCCATATATAGTCCGCGATTGCCCAGGCCATGAGCCGCTTAATAATAATATTCCACTAACTTCACCATCTTGAATTTTACCTTCATTATCAACAATTTCAGGTTTAATTCCAAAAAATGGTAGGGTAGCTGAACCGGGTTTTAAATCTATTGCTCCAACTAATGGGGTAATTAATATACCTCCTGTTTCAGTTTGCCACCATGTATCAACAATAGGGCAACGACTACCTCCTATCACTCGGTAATACCATTCCCATGCCTCTGGATTAATCGGCTCTCCAACTGAACCTAATAATCGTAAACTTGTCCGCTTAGTGCAATTAACAAATTCATCTCCTTGTGCCATTAATGCACGGATTACTGTAGGAGCAGTATAAAAAATATTAACCTCATGTTTATCAATAACTTGCCAAAAACGAGACGCATCTGGATACGTGGGAACTCCTTCAAACATTAATGTAGTTGCCCCATTACATAATGGGCCATATATGATATAGGAATGACCAGTAATCCAGCCTATATCCGCTGTACACCAATAAACGTCACCTTCATGATAATCAAACACGTATTTATGCGTCATCGCCGCATAAAGTAAGTAACCTCCAGTAGTATGTAAAATGCCTTTAGGTTTTCCTGTCGACCCTGAGGTATAAAGTATAAATAAAGCATCTTCAGCATCCATTTCTTCTGGTGGACAATCTGTTGATGCTTTTTCCATTTCTGCAAAATAATCAACATCATGATAAGGATTCCAACTAATATGCCCACCAGTTGATTTAATTACAATTGTTTTTTTTAGGTCTGGACACAAAGCCACCGCTTTATCCGCATTTAACTTAAGATGAATTATTTTACCTCTACGCATACCTTCGTCTGCACAAATTAAATAATCACAATTAGAATCATGAATACGGTCTGCCAATGATTCAGCAGAAAAACCAGCAAATACTATTGAATGCACCGCTCCTATCCGCGTACATCCCAATATAACCGTTACCGCTTCTGCTATCATCGGTAAATATATACATACTACATCCCCTTTCTTTACCCCTTGCGCTTTTAATACATTCGCAAATTTACAAACATCTTGATGTAATTCACCATAAGTTATTTTTTTATCCTCATTAGGATTATCACCTTCCCAAATAATTGCTACTTGGTCTGCTCTTGTGGCTAAATGACGGTCTAGACAGTTGACACTAACATTTAATTTACCTCCTAAAAACCAGCTGATCTCACCTTTTCCAAAATTAACCTCACTAACTTTATCCCACGGTTTCATCCAATCTAAAAATTTTGTCGCCTGCTCCGCCCAAAATACATTTGGCTTATCTATTGACTGTTGGTACATCGCTTGATATGTTTCACGGTTAATATGCGAATGTTCCGCAAATGCCGCTGTTACTGGGTAAGTTTTAGTGTTTGACATATTTTTATCGCCTATTAATTTTGATTTTCTTATCTTATCTCTGTGCTGGATCCGCTGAAATTAAATCAAAAATAAACCCTTCTTCTCGTTTTTGCATTTCTACGGTATAACATGAACCATCTAAACGCACGTCTGGAATTTTTAATCGTCCTGTAGTTGAATCATAAATAGTTTGTCCTGAACAATAAGGTTCAAATGAATCTATTGGGGCAATCTGTCCTTCAACTTTTAATGAATATATACCTTTATCACCTGAAATCTCTAAACAATAACTTCCTCCTAGCAATCTCCTATTTATTAAAAAGTTTGTCCCATCTCCTGTATTATCATCTTCTTCTAAAAAAACACCATTAAAATCAAATAATCTACCCTTTGTATTTGTGTCTCCAGATGTCTGTAATGTTACGGTAGTTCCTTTCTCTGGAACTTGAATACGAAAATAATCTTTATCTTTATTAACCAATAACTCACCCCTTGTAGATCGTGAATTTATAGGGGTTGCACTACTACAATCACTACCATGATCATCATCAAAAAAATCACCTTCAACTCGTAACGAATAAAGTCCACTTTCTCCTGAAACCTCTAAACAATAACTTCCTACTTCAAGGTCCTTATTGATTAAAAAGTTTGAGCCTATTCCTGAATCTTTGTTAGTTTCCAAAGCGATATTATTAGCATCAAATAATTTACCTGTGGTATTAGTTTCACCTGTTGTTGATACAGTTATTTGTCCCGAAGTTGGGGTAATAATGCGAAAATAATCAGCATCAGCATAAGTTGATAATTCACCAACAATCGTTGTCCCTCGTGGATCTAATATAACTGTACCAGTTTCACAACTTGAACCATGGTCATCATTGGCAAAATCACCTTCTACTGTAAGCGAATAAAGCCCTTCAGCTCCAGAAACTTGCAAACAATAGCTTTCAGCCTCAAGCTCTTTACTTATTAGAAAATTGGATTTTACACCAGAATTATTATTCTCAGCTAACAGCACCCCATTTTTATCCAATAACTGTGCAAAGGTATCTGTTCCACCTGTAGAAAATAAAGTTAATCTACCTTTACTCGGGATTGTAATTGAAAAAAAATCTAAATCTTTCTCAGTTAATTCGCCAACAGCACTAGATCCTACATTTATAATGGTTGCTTTTTTACAGGTATTGCCATGATCGTCAGCCGCGAGGGCATAATTTAAAATCGTACAATAAAATAAAATAAAACTTATAAAAAGTTTTAGACATGCAGAATACATTTTAGATCTCCTAACTATATAGGTAATAGAATTATTTTTATGAAAATAACAGGTACTTTAACTTTTATTTATCATAACTATACACACATTATAATAAACCACGCTTAGAAATTATATTATTTCAATTTTTTATATAATTAAAACGCTGGTCATCAGGTGTTCCTTCAAAAACACCTTCTGATTCAACGGCAGCGTCCCACATTAACACCTCGTCTATTTTTTGAGCTAATTTAAAATCTTTTTCAGTTATTCCTTTTGCCGAATGGGTTATTAATTTAACAATTACAAACGCATAAGAAACATTTAAATCAGGATGATGCCAAGCTTTCTCCGCTAAATGCCCTACTGTTGTTACCACCATTAATGTAGCTTTCCAACCACTGGTTTTAAATTTTCGCCGTATCCAACCCTTTTCATAATACCAATTTGGTAACTCAACTTTCAAACGTTGCTGAATTTCCTCTTGATTAAAAGTTGTTTCAAGTTGTTTCTTTAACATAATTAACTCCTTCATTAATCAATAAAACTTGACATTCATAACCACTATTGAAGAATGTCAAAAATAATAATATGAACTATTCTATAATGATGAAACGATTTCTTCTTTACTATGCTTATTTTCTAAAAACATCAACACATTATAACGTTAGCAAACAATTTTGTTATGATTTATTAGAAAATCCTCGTAATCCTATGAAGTCTTATTTTGACTTGTTTATGATTTTCCTAGTGATGTTAAGTGTTTTTTTATTGGTCTATGAGATTAATGAAAAATTTTCCAAATCAGGTGAAATTTTTGAACATTTTGTAATGACTATTTTTATCCTTGAGTATTTAATACGGGGTTGGTTATACAGTGATACTCATAAAATAATTATTGAATACCATGAAAAAGCCGATTATTTAAATATTCCTTTTCGTTCAACAGAAGTTTTAAAAAAAGTTTTATTAAAAAAATTTAGTTATCTGTTTTCAGTCGTCGCTATTATAGATTTATTAGCTATTTTACCAAGTTATCGACCACTGCGTTTTTTACGAATATTACTTATTTTTCGACTATTTAAACTCTTTCGCTATTCAAATAGTATTAAATTATTTGCTGATGTTTTAAACAGTAAACGCTTTGAATTAATTACTCTATTTATTTTTATGGGTTTTTTGGTTTTTATTGCCAGTATTGGACTTTATTTATTTGAAAATAAAGCTAATCCTGGACAAATAAACCATTTATATGATGCCATATATTGGGCGATTGTAACTATCTCTACGGTCGGTTATGGTGATATTACCCCACATACAATCGGCGGACGCTTAGTTGCAATCGCTCTAATTATTAGTGGTATAGGCGCGTTATCTTTTTTTACTTCCATTATAGTTGCCGCTTTCAATGAAAAAATGCACGTTCTTCGTGAAAATAGAACCTATGCTGAATTAAATCATTACCATCAATTCATTATTATTTGTGGTTTTGGTCGTGTCGGTCAAGAAGTGGCTAAACAACTTACACAAGACAAGCGACAATTTATTATTATTGATAAAAACAAAGAAAATGTTAAACGAGCGCATAATAAGAATATTTTAGCCATTCATGATGATGCAAGCAACAATAAAGTGCTATTAAATGCAGGAATTAATCAGGGAGCAACAACGATTTTATGTACTACAGGCAGTGATGTTGCTAATGTTTACATTACCTTAAGTAGCCGTTATTTGAATGCTAAAATTAAAATTATTTCACGAGCAAACCTGAAAGAAAACATTAAAAAATTAATCCAAGCAGGAGCTAACCATGTTATTCAACCTTTTGAAATTGCAGGCTTACTCTCAGTAGGATACCTAGGACAACCAATTGCTTTTGAAGCTATTTTAGGTCTTTTACAAGGGCATAAAGATCTTTCAATAGATACTTTAACAATTTATCAAGGCTCATTATTAGACGGATTAAGCCTTGAAGAGATAAAATTTGTTGATAAAAAGCTAAGGTTAGTTGGCATTATTAGTCATGCTAGTTGTAAACGAAAACATCGTAACCGTTATCATCTTAACTATCAGCATTTTTTCTTTAACCCCGAAAAACACTTTATTTGTCAAAAAAATGATATTCTAGTGGTGTTAGGGCGTAATATAAGTATTGAACATTTCCGAGATCAAATTGAACAGAGCCGTTTAAAATGAAAAAAATTGCTATTTTTGGCTATAATCGACTGTCATTTGAAGCAATATCACGTTTAGATTTGTCTATTTATCAAATATTAGTGATTGAACATGATAAAGAACAACTTAAATTAGCAAACACACATAACGTTGAAATTGCGATGATTGATTTTCGGAGTGATGATGATTTACAGACAATTGGCATTGGTCGAGATATAGCCGTTATTTTTTGTTTTTTTCTTGATGATGCGGATAATGTGTTTTTAATTCTTTCTGCACGTGCATTAGATAAAAATTTAATGATTATTACTACCGTTGAAAATCAAGATGCTACTGAAAAATTATTAGCGGCTGGTGCTAATAAAATTATTGATCCTTATGAGATTTGTGGTCGCAAAATTTATGAACTGATTAAAAAACCTGATATTACTAATATTTTAGAGCATACTGTTTTTGGTCGTCATGATTTGGATATAGCAGAAATAGAAATTCCAAAAAATTGTTATTTAGAAAATAGTTTTATTGATGATTTAAATCTTGATGAAACCGCTAATTTAATATTAATTGGTATTTTTGACCAAGGTCTTAAAGAAGTCTTGTATTTTTCATTGGGAGAAAAGCCACATAAAATTAATATAGGTGATATTTTAGTGGTTATGGGGCCCTCACGGGATGTTAAACGATTTAAAAAAGAAGTACGAAATGTTTAAAATTATAAAATTTAATCCACGAATTTGGTTTTTTTTAGAGTCTATAAGTTGTTTTTTTATGCTCGCCACAGGAGCTTTTTTTCAGCTAATAATGGACTTACAACCCTGCCCATTATGCATTTCGCAGCGAATTGCTATATTTTTATTAGGCCTTATATTTTTAATTGCCGTTATTCATAATCCTATAGGAAGTGGTCGAAAAACGTATGCAATTTTAGGCTGTGTTACCGCTTTAATTGGCGCGTCTATTTCAGTACGTCATCTATGGATACAAAATATGCCAGAGGATGAAGTACCTGAATGCGGCCCTGGATTAAGCTACATTTTTGAAAACTTTCCAATAATGGAAACGCTTAAATTAATGTTAAATGGAACTGGAGAATGTGCAGAAGTATTGTGGGTTTTTTTAGGTCTTAGTATTCCTGGATGGACATTAGTCTCTTTTATCGTTTTAGGAGTAGCCAGTTTACTACAAATATGGAATAAACCAGCCACTTCCTAATTTTAAATTTTTCAAATAAAATCAAAGGTTAAAAATAATGCTTAATTTAAAAACAATACTTAGCAGTTGCCTATTATTGGCCATTTCTTCAACGGTGAATGCTGAACTTTCTTGTAAAAATAAAAATTTTACCTGGAGTGATAGTAAACCTGCGATTAATCTAAAACATATTTTTTGCGGTGAAAGTCATAATGGTCGTAATAAAGGTTTTCATTCTCGTTATTTATTATCTAGCTCTCTGGTGATGGATATTTCCAGTAAAAAACCCTTGAAAGGTGGTATTTATAGTGCGCGAGTTAAATTTAACAATGGTAAAAGTAAATTTTCTACTTTTTTTCCTGACCATTGTAATCTTGCAACCATTACCCGTTCAGTCATTTATGCGGCGACACATAGTACAGGTAAACATTCACAATGGGGGATTTTAGGACAATCAGCTCCAAAACCAGATACTAACGGTTATTGTTTACAAACAAATGGCGAAACCTTTACTATTCGGATGGGATTAACTAGACGTGGCACAGGTGTTAATACTGCCTTTCCTCAACCATAAAGGTTTAATTATGCTCCAAAATTCAGCAATGATTAATGACTTTTTAGTTACTGATATTAATGAAAACCTTGATTTCTGTGACGAAGTATTAGCGGCAATTACACCTCCATCAATAAAAACAGAGTGTTTTTTTGGTAACGTTTATGAATTAAAAATCACTCCAAATAAGGCAATATTAGCTAATCTTCATGATGATAAGATAAGCCCTGAAGCTATTAATTTACTAACTTTACAAACGATATTAATAAAATGGCGTAAAAAAATTATCGCTACCGCTGAAAAACTCAGATAAACTTATCGTGATTGTAAAACCTTTTAAAAATAAAAAAATGTCTTTTAATTACCGGCTTGATTCAATACAAAAAAACGCGCTAAAGATTTCTTTTAAACATTTACATAACAATGACCAAGTATTTTTATTTGGCTCTCGAACTAATTTGGAAAAACATGGAGGTGATATTGATTTATTAATTTATTCTCAGCAACCCAGTTTTTCTTTATCTCGACAAATTACCCGAGATTTTTTTAAAAATTGTGAAGAAAAAATTGATTTAATTATTATCAATCCTTTAGAAATCACTCATGAGCAGCACTTATTTATTAATAGCATTGAAAAAATCCCTTTAATTTTATGAGTAAAATAACCGCCGAACAACTTTATTTTACAAGAAATAAATTCCAACTGAGTTTTATGCTGAATTATCTCAATTAAATGTAAAAATAATGCAAATTATACCAAAATAAACCAGAGAATTTTTTATGTTAAAAAAAATATTTTTGATACTACTCACCTCTTTATTATTATGTGCATGTAGTTCTTATGGTAATCGTGTTGCTCCTGTTCCTTTACCAGCATTGCAAAATGACCATGTGAATATAGAAGGTATTTTGTTAGTTGCACGTGCTTATGTTAATGAGGACGCAGCAGAAAACGCCTTTGGATTTAATATTCGCGGAGCAGGATTATTACCAATTAAAGTCGTGGTTGATAACCAAAGTGGGGAAAGCATACGTTTATTGGGTCAACAAACTTTCTTAATTGATGATGATGGTCAAGCATGGCCATTATTAACTGCAAGACAAGCTAATGAAAGAGTTAAAAATCGTGTACAAATAGTTGAAACCGCTTTAGGAACAGGAACATCCTCGGTATTATTGGGAACAGCAGGTGCTCTTGTAGGTTTAGCTATCGGAGTATTGACTGGTGAAAATTTAGGAACTGCGGCAATGACAGGAGCAGTTTTAGGTGGTACTGCAGGGGCAATTTATGGTGGCGCATCAAGAAATAATGCCATTGAAGGTGAAATTGCTTACGATCTTGATGAACACTCTTTAAGAAATCAACAAATTAGTGCTGGTGAATTAGCTCATGGTTATTTATTTTTCCCTGGCTTAGATGAAGCTGAATCAGCAAAAATATTGCGTTTATCATTGATGGTAAAAGGTCAATTACGCGTGGTAAATATCAATCTGCCAATCGGTAATTAATCACCATGAAACTATCATTAATTGTTGCAATGGCAACTAATCGTATTATTGGTATTAATAAGCAAATACCATGGCATTTATCAGCAGACCTACAAAGATTCAAAAAAATCACTATCGGAAAACCTATTTTAATGGGACGTAAAACCCATGAATCTATTGGTAAACCTTTACCTGGGCGTAAAAATATCATTATTAGTCGAAACCTAAATTATCAATCATTAGGTTGCGAAGTATTTAATGACAGCCAACAAGCATTAGCAAATTACGCTAATAGTGAAGAATTATTTATTATTGGTGGAGCTAGTTTTTATGAGTCTATGATAGATAAAGCTGATTGTATTTATTTAACCGAAATTCATAAAAATTTTGCTGGCGATACTTATTTCCCTAAAATTGATTTATCCCAATGGAAAGAAATAGAACGTCAAACTGTTAAAGATGATTCTCAGGTTAATTTTCAATATAGTTTTGTAAAATTAATTAGATGTTAAAACTCCATATTTTTATTGAAAAATTAAAAAAACCTCGTGTTAGAAAACGGTTAAAAATAGCCCTTTCCGTTTATACTATAGTCATTATATTAGGTATAAGTTTTAAGACTGTTTACAACATAGGTTATTTTAATGCAAGAGCAATTGATGATGCAAAAAGAGCCAAGCAAGCATCAAGTCCCTTTGTTAGAAAAATAATGACTAAAGAATACGCTCAACGTATTATTACTAACGCATTAAAAGAGAATTTTACCAATCCACAAACGATTGTTGAAAGAATTAGTAATAGCAACCCTAGGCTTTCATCCATCGTTATAAACAATAATGGGATAAAAAAAGTCGCTTGGATTATTAATATGCGTTTATTTTTTATAGGTAATCTCCTTGATGAAAAAGGTTATAATTTAACCAAAGCAGTTGAAAGAAAACATAATCTTATAAATTCTTATCAACCCAAATGACATTAGTAATAGCTTTTGGTGTTAATTATGATTTATTTCTAAATAATTCCCATTTCAATTATTCGATTCCATATTTTTGCAACTGCGTCCTCTGTTGATAAATTTGTAGTATCAATAGATAATTCAGGGTTTTCAGGGCTTTCATAAGGGTCATCAATCCCGGTGAATCCTTTTATTTTCCCAGCTCTTGCGAGTGCATACAGTCCTTTACGGTCGCGTGACTCACAAACATCTAATGGAGTTGCAACATGAATTTCGATAAAAGAACCTTCTTGTTCTATCATTTGACGAACTTGTCGACGGGAGCGTGTATAAGGGGCAATAGGAGCACAAATAGCAACGCCGCCATTTTTAGTTATTTCACTCGCCACATAACCAATACGCAATACATTCAAATCTCGATGTTCTTTGCTAAAATTTAGTTCACTTGAGAGCATATTACGCACGACATCCCCATCTAATAGAGTGGTTTTACGTCCGCCATATTCTAAAAATTTAACCAAAATACCATTAGCTAAGGTTGACTTTCCAGAACCTGATAGCCCTGTAAAAAATAGTGTCACCCCTTGTTTAGAACGGGCTGGTAGCGTTAGGTGTAATTCGTCAATAATTTCAGGGTAGGCAAACCAAGTAGGAATAGTCTCTCCTTTTTGTAAAATTTTCCTAAGCTCTGCTCCTGATAAATAAAGTCCTGTTTCTCCTTTAAGTAATTGGCTTTCTTCACAAAATTCGCCTCTTTCTGGGGCATACAGTAGAAAAGGAGCGGGTAAAATTTTAATCGCTAACTCATTTTGATACTGTGAAACTAATTGTTGCGCTGCTTTGACATCATAAAAGTCGCCCCCTAAATTACTGCGTCCAGGTCCTGCATGATCTCTACCGACAATAAAGTGACTAAAGCCATAATTTTGACGAATAATTGATTGCCATAACGCTTCTTTAGGCCCTGCCATTCGCATCGCTAAAGGGAATAAGCGTAATAAAGCAGAATCTTT
>DAOUSN010000046.1 GCA_030627205.1 Methylococcaceae bacterium | reverse complement strand
TTCGGGACATTCAGAGGTCATCTTACATAAGATCGCGTCAAGGCTTAGTTCGGAGCTGGCATCGCTAAATCCAATCGAAATCGCTGTTAATTTTCTTGGCTCGTCGGGTAACTAACAGTTAAATCAAAGCACGAGATAAACATGTAGAGCTTATGGCAGAGTGCTTGCGGACGCGGGTTCAATTCCCGCCGCCTCCACCAATTAACTAACTGATTTAAAAGGATTTAATCAGTTTTGCTATCGACATAATTATCTTGTATTTTTAAAAACACACATCACTGTAAAATATAAAAAAGATAATCTAAATAATGTTGCCTTCCTTGGCATCTTTATACGCTAGATTCCTGTCGCTTATTTACTTAATTGGTATTATTCTTAAATACTTCTTATAAAACATAGGTTTTATTTTCATTTTCATGTTCATTTAAAATTACTGTTAATAATCACGCTGTATTGAAAATTTAGCTAGTAAAATTAAGGCCTTTTTATATGAAGAATCTTTTAAAACACTTAACGCTGCAATGGCTTTTTCTGCTTCATTATCTGCACGTTGTAAGGTATCCTCAATAGCATTGGTACTTTTTACTATCTCATAAACCTCTTGAAATGAATTGCGTGAACCGTTCTTAATCGCATTAATAATAATTTGAGATTTTTCACTAGAGGCTTGCTTGATTGCATAAATTAATGGTAATGTCGGTTTGCCTTCAGATAAATCATCACCTAAGTTTTTACCTAAATCTTCAGCGCTATTAGCAGTATAATCTAACGCATCATCAATTAGTTGAAAGGCTATTCCTAAATGTTGGCCATAATCCATTAATCCTTGAGTCTCTGTTTTGGTTGCTTTGGACATAATACAGGCAAGTCTTGCCGACGCTTTAAATAAAATTGCGGTTTTACGAATAATAACTGCAAGATATTGTTCTTCCGTGGTCTCTGGATTATGACAGTTTAATAACTGTAATATTTCACCTTCTGTTAGCTCAGTTGTAGTTTGTGAAACAATTTCCATAACTTCAAAATTACGGGTGCGAATCATCATCTGAAAGGCATTAGAATACAAAAAATCACCAACCAAGACACTTGCTGAATTTCCCCAAACCGCATTTGCTGATTCTTGACCACGGCGCATACTTGACTCATCAATAACATCATCATGCAACAGTGTTGCCGTATGTAAAAATTCAATAACTGTTGCTAGGGTAATATGATGTTCATTGGTTTCATTGAGTGCTTTAGAGGTTAATAATAATACCATCGGACGTAAACGTTTACCTCCATTTCCAATAATGTAATGACCTATTTTATTAATTAATTCAACGTCTGAACTAAGTTCTGCTAGAATAAGTTTATCAACTTTTTTTGATTCGTTTTCAGTTAGTTTTTTGATAGAATCAAAATCAATTGAGGAGGTTGTATTTAAAGAGTTTTGTGAGGGCATTTGCGGAAAGTCTATTGCTTAAAATAATCCTCCATGCTATTGAATAAAAGTAGGTGCTGTCAATAATTTTAATGATGTATTGGTTGAAATTTCAATTGCTTGATTAATTTAGAGTTTGACTATGATTGCTTTTAAAAATATAATGCTCTGTTCACTTAAACAAATATTAATGCTTGATGGAGCTGACGCTGATGTATGCGGTAATTCAAACAGGTGGTAAACAGTACCGAGTTAAAGAAGGTGCTACCTTAAAAATCGAAAAATTAGAACTTGGAGAAGGCGACAGCATCGAGTTCGATAAAATCTTAATGGTTGGTACGGGTAGCGATGTTAAAATCGGTCAACCTTATGTTGAGGGCGTTAAGGTCTCAGCAACAGTGACCTCACAAGGTCGTCATAAAAAAATCAAAATTATTAAATTTAAACGACGTAAGCACCATATGAAACAAATGGGGCATCGTCAATATTATACAGAAGTCCAAATTACTGGCATTTCTGCTTAACAACCCTAAGGAGATTTACAATGGCTCATAAAAAAGCGGGTGGTAGTACCCGTAACGGTCGTGATTCTAATTCCAAACGCTTAGGTGTTAAGCGTTATGGTGGTGAAACTGTTTCTGCAGGCAGTATTATTGTTCGTCAACGTGGAACTCGTTTTCATGCTGGTGATAATGTCGGAATTGGTAAAGACCATACCTTATTTGCAAAGGCAACAGGTAAAGTTCTCTTTCAAACGAAAGGGGCTAAAAACCGTAAATTTGTCAGCATTGTCGCTGCTTAGTTTATTATCTGCCTAATAGGCATGATAAACTTAAAAAGCCTCGTCCTTATGACGGGGCTTTTTTGTTTCTCCTTGGTAGAAAAAAAGGATTGTTTGATGAAATTTATTGATGAAGCAGAAATTCGTGTTGAAGCTGGTGACGGTGGTAATGGCATTGCAACCTTTAGACGAGAAAAATATATTCCTATGGGAGGGCCTGATGGCGGTGATGGCGGTGATGGTGGTAGTGTTTATCTAATTGCTAAAGAAAATGTTAATACATTAGTTGATTTTCGTTATCATTCTGTCCATAGAGCGCAACGTGGTCAAAATGGCATGGGAAGTAATTGTACTGGTCATAAAGGTAAAGATACTTATGTTGCTGTTCCACCTGGAACATTAATTTATGAGGCAAGTACTGGTGAAAAAATTGGTGATTTAACTAAAACTGGTGAAACTTTATTGGTTGCTAAAGGGGGCTTTCATGGTTTAGGTAATACACGCTTTAAAAGTAGTGTTAACCGAACTCCACAGCAATTTAGTAAAGGTTCTTTAGGTGAATGCCGAACTTTACGTTTAGAATTAATGGTCATTGCTGATGTGGGTTTATTAGGTTTGCCTAATGCAGGAAAATCTAGTTTAATTCGTGCAGTATCTTCTGCAAAACCTAAAGTAGCTGATTATCCTTTTACAACCTTAAACCCAAACTTAGGGGTAGTCAGAGTTGATGATTTACGCAGTTTTGTATTAGCAGACATTCCCGGTGTCATTGAAGGCGCGGCAGAAGGTGCTGGTTTAGGGTTACAATTTCTCAAACATTTATCAAGAACAGGTTTATTGTTGCATATTGTCGATATAGAACCCTATGGAAGCGATGAAAGTCCAGTGGAATCGGCTAAAAAAATTATTCATGAACTTGAAAAATGGGGTCATGGTTTAGATGAAAAACCGCGCTGGTTAGTGTTAAATAAGACTGATTTAGTTTTAGAGGAAGAGTTAGAAACCCACTGTCAAGAGATTGTGAATGAGTTAGCTTGGAAAGGACGAGTATTTCAAATTGCGGCGATTAGTAAGCAAGGAACACGTCAATTGATGTTTGCTATTATGGATTTTTTAGATGAACAACGAAAAATAACAGACAATGGATAGAAGTGAGTTTGTAAATGCTAACCGTATCGTAGTGAAGATTGGTAGTTCTTTATTAACCTCTGGAGGCAGTGGTTTAAATCAAGCAGGGATTACAAGATGGGTTGATCAAATGGCTCAACTTAAGTTGCAAGGTAAAGATATTATTTTAGTTTCCTCAGGAGCAGTTGCCGAAGGCATGGCGCGGTTAAAACTTAAATACCGCCCAAAAACATTGCATGAATTACAAGCTGCTGCCGCTATAGGGCAAATGGGATTAGTGCGTATTTTTGAGAATAAATTTCAAAAACATCATCTTCATACCGCGCAAGTGTTATTAACCCATGATGACTTAGCTGATCGTAAACGCTATCTTAATGCACGTAATACTTTATTAGCTTTACTGAATTTTCAAGCTATTCCTGTTATTAATGAAAATGATACCGTGGCTACAGATGAAATTCGTTTTGGTGATAACGATACTTTAGCGGCATTAGTTGCTAATTTGGTTGAAGCGGATTTGCTGATTATTTTAACCGATCAACAAGGTTTGTTTGATGCTGATCCCTCAATTAACCCACAAGCAACGTTGATTGAACACGCTGATGTTAATGATAGTTTTTTGGATGAAGTTGCGGGTGAAAGTCACAGTGGTTTAGGGCGTGGAGGGATGTTTACTAAAGTCAGTGCCGCTCGATTAGCCTCACGTTCAGGCGCGACAACTATTATTGTTTCAGGTGAAATTGATGCAGTAATTACAGAAATTATTAGAGGTAAAAAATTAGGAACGTATTTAACTCCCTCACTTGCACCAATCGCGGCAAGAAAACAATGGTTAGTTGATAAATTACAGGTTAATGGTTCATTAGTTTTAAATGATTGGATGATAAATAATTTAACAACAAGCCCTAAAAACTTACTAGCAATTGATGTTGTTACCGCTTCAGGGCAATTTAAACGGGGTGATTTAATTTCATGTGTTGATTCATCTGGGAAAGAAATTGCACGAGGTTTAATTAATTATCATATTGATGAGACTTTAAAAATTGTGGGTAAAAATAGTCAAGAATTTGAAAAGATATTAGGTTATGCTGATGATGATGCGTTGATTTATAAAAATAACATGGTTATTGTCTAGACATTGTGATTCTAACAGTGATGTCGGTTATTTCCTCGTAAGAAAACATCACTGTTATAAAGATACTGACTTTAAGAAAGCACTTTTTTAATTCTAATCAGCGCGTTTTTTAAGTTTTCCATACTCGTGGCAATTGAAATTCGTATATGCCCTGAACAACCAAATGCTGATCCTGGAACAATTGCTACACCTGCTTTTTCAATTAAATATTCGGCAAAATCTAAATCATTGTTAATGCCTTCTAATTTATCAATAACGACTTTTACATTAGGGAAAACATAAAAAGTCCCATCAGTGCTAAGGCAGTCAATCCCCTCAATTTTATTTAATTCGGCAACTACAAAATCATGGCGTTTTTTAAATTCAACTAACATGGTATCAATACAGGATTGATCGCCATTTATCGCTTCTTCTGCGGCAACTTGAGAGATTGAGGTTGGGTTAGAAGTGCTTTGCGATTGAATTTTACTCATCGCCTTAATAATCTCTACAGGGCCAGCGGCATAACCAATGCGCCAACCAGTCATTGCATAGGCTTTAGACACCCCATTTAAAACCATTGTGCGTCCATAAAGCGCGGGGCAGGCATTAAGAATATTTACAAAACTACCTTTTTTCCATAAAATATGCTCATACATATCATCGGTCGCAATAATAACATTAGGAAATGCCAATAAAACATCAGCAAGTGCTTTAAGTTCTACTTTTGTATAAGAAACCCCTGTAGGATTAGAAGGGCTATTTAGCACAAATAAACGTGTTTTTGGGGTTATTGCCCCCCGTAATTGTGCTGGAGTAATCTTAAAATTTTGTGCTTGCGAGGTTCTAATCATCACCGGAACAGCACAGGCTAATAACACCATGTCAGGATAAGAAACCCAATAAGGTGACGGAATAATCACTTCATCATCAGGATTCAAAAGTGCTTGTGCTAAATTAAAAAAACTTTGTTTACCACCACAAGAAACTAAAATTTGATTAGCTTGATATTCAAAACCATTATCACGTTTAAATTTATTAATAATCGCTTGTTTTAAACTGGTAATTCCATCAACGGCAGTATAGCGAGTAAAATTAGTTTCAATAGCTTTAATTCCTGCATTTTTAATCGGTTCAGGGGTATTGAAATCAGGTTCACCTGCACCTAGACCAATAATATCTTTACCCTCTGCGCGCATTTGTGCAGCCCTTGCGGTAATAGCTAATGTCGGTGAAGGTTTAACGGCATTGACCCGATTAGATAGTTGAATACTCATAATGTCCTTTGACTAAAACCAATATTTAAAATAACCAAGCATTATACGCTATGTATAATTAATAATTAAAAAGTTTATTATCTATGATAGGCTTTAATTTAAACTTATAACTTAAGTTATAAAAGTATTTTAACGACTCCTGGAGATTTTAAAAAATGAAAACCTTAAATCGTGGCTTACTAATTATTTTAGCTAGCTTATTATTAATGCAAACAGCCTGTACTAATCAAGAAGAGCTTGTTATTGGCAATCCATACCCTCTTATTAGTGGTACAAAATGGCATTATATGGATACAGATTGGGAATATGATATTGAGTTTCTATCAGATGGTACGTTGCGGACACAGCATCCTAATGATAATTCACCAAATAATGATACTTGGGAGCAAAGCGGTGAAAAGGTCTATTTTTATTTTAATAATAAATATTCAATATATGATGGAAGTTTTTCAGGTAATAATATTATTTCAGGAACAGCAGAAAGTGAGAAAGGGGCTGTTTGGAATTGGAAAGCCACTCGTATTGAAAAGCGACTTGATTTAAATAAATAAATTAAACCATGTAGGGCTGTAAATCTTCACCCTACATGGTTTATAGTTATTAACTTGCTGACATTAACTGTTGGTAACTATGCTCCTTTGATGATTCTTCAATAATCTAAAGAGTAATTCCCATGAAAAATATTTTCCTGGATCAGTTTTTCTTTGTGGGGCTATATCACTATGTCCAGTGATATGCTCTTTATTTAAATGTGGGTAACGTTGAATTAATAAGTTAATAACCTGTGCAAGTCTTATATATTGTGTTCTACTATAAGCCATTGTATCCGTTCCTTCTAATTCTATACCAATAGAAAAATCATTGCACTTTTTACGTTTTTGATAATTTGAAACTCCAGCGTGCCACGCTCTTTTATTGAAAGCAACATATTGAATAATCTCTCCTGCACGTCTAATCAGTAAATGTGCTGAAACTTGGTTTAAATGAATTTCTTTAAAAAAAGGATGTTTATCTGGGTTCAGTAAATTACAAAAAAAAGGGGTAATATTATCATCGGTAAATTGTCCTGGAGGCAAACTTATATTGTGAATAACAACTAAAGAAATATCATTTTCATTAGGGCGACAATCAAAATTTGGTGAGAAAACCTGCCTTATCTCTGTTAAGTGATGATTTTGAATCTGCATTGTCAGCTAATTTAAGTAAAAATAATAGGGTAGCATTTTTTAATATAAAAAAATATTGCTTAGGTGTATACTTAGAGGTTCTGTTTGACAATAATAAAATTAAGGTGATTTAATGGCAGATAAAATAGTAAGTAAGCACTTGATTAATCTGGAGAATCACTTTGCAGGCACAGAACCTGTTTTAAAAATAGCAAGTACTATTTTTCATCAATTGGATCAACTTGAATATAATCTCGGTCTACTTGATGAAAATGAATCAACTGCCTGCAAAAGCTCATGGTGGCCTATTGTTAGCCTTATAGGCGGAACATCACCTGCAAAAAATAATTTTATAGAGCATTATCTAGGGTCTAGTATCCATAAATCTAGTGTCTATGCTTCACATCATAAATTCACTGTTTTGCAGTATACACCTCAAATAACAGCAGTCACTTTACCAGGAGTAGCATTAGACGTTGATCATAAGCTACCATTTTATCAAATTGCCAATAAAATTGAACAAATTCTTCCTGGAGAGGGGAGAAAAATTAATACGTATTTAGAATTAAAAACCTTAAATAGTGATAAATTAAAAGGAAAATTATTTATTGATACTCCACCTTTTACGGCAAATAGTGGCACAGTGCAAACCGTATTAATGAAACATGTTTTGGGAATATCAGATTTAAGCTTTGTATTTACTGATATTTTTGATTCAGAACCTACGCTGATTAGTGAGTTAATTGATGAATTAGTAAAATACCAAGATAGCTACAATTTAGTATATATTATTGATCATTCAGATATGAGTCTTGATCTAGCACGAAGTAATGAAATTATTAATTCATGGCAACAAAGACTTGCAAATTTAGGTTTAAATACAGGGCATTACATTGTTTTATCAGATTCAGATGATGTTCACTTAGATGGTATTAAGGCAATTGATGAGCGTTTAGCTAATGTTGAGTATGATCGTTCTTATCGGGTTTTACATAATTTAGAGCAAAGTATACGTGATGTCGAAGAGGTTTTAATACCAGAAGTTGAAGCGGAAATACTTCAATGGAAAGAGCGTTCAAATGCGACGACCTTAATTGTTATGGGATTTTTAGTAACATTAATGTTATTTGCAGAAATAACAATGGGAGGTATTGTCTTAAATTCTATTTTGGATCCTGTTATCGGACCTATTATCTTATTAATATTAGTTTTTTTCTTGGTTCCTTTGCATCTGCTTGTCAGTAGAATTCATGCAAAATTTATCGTTAAACATCTTTATAAGCGTCAACAAGAGCTTAATTTAATCGAAAGCCTTACTGGGCTATTTGAAAAAAGCCTAAGTTTTGGACGGATTATTTTACCAATAACAGAGTCTTTTGGTCGTAGTAGAAAAAATAGTAAAAAACTTAAAATGTTATTAGATGATACTAAGGAACTAATACAGTCTCTAAATGAAAGTTTTAGTCGGGTAGTCATTGAGTCGCCATTACCTTTAAATATTCCAGAACCACAGAATATATCCTCCGCTACCATTATTTCAAAAGAAAAACCTAAATCAAGATTATTTTTCTCTAAAAACAAAAATAAATGATTAATAAACCCTAATTTAAGTTTAACAACCGTTAATTTATTATGGATATTTTACTGCAATATATACCTTTGTGTTTTTTTAAAGAGAATCCTTTAAAACTACCGCGTTCGGAAACTTTTTTCAGATGTAATCTTGTGACCTATTATTTTGTTGAGCTATTTATGCAGGCAAATATGATAGACCCATGGGAAGCTTTCTGGGAGGTTGGTATAGAAACCCTATTAACTTTAGCTTTTGTTGCCTTGATAATGATGATAAATCGTAATTATCATTGTTATTTACAAGTGATTACTGCATTTTTAGTTTGTGAAAATATTATTTCTATTTTTGCTGTTCCAGTTTTAATTTGGCTAACAGTTACTGATGATTTTTTTAGTTATATACTCTTTGGTTTTTTAATTTTCTGGGATTTTTGTTTGGTGACATATATTCTCAAAAACGTTTTGGATGTTAACGTGCCTGCGAGTTTAGCTGTTTCTTGTATTTATTTTATAAGTACTTATGGTGCGGCATATAGCATCATGTTTTTAATATAAAATTATTACTATGGCTATTTACGCAATTGGTGACATACAAGGTTGCTATGATGATTTATTACGTTTACTTGAGGTGATTAATTTTAACCCTCATGAGGATAAACTATGGTTTGCAGGAGATTTAGTTAATCGTGGTAAAAAATCATTAGAAACTCTACGTTTTATCAAAGGTTTAGGCGATGCTGCTGTTTGTGTTTTAGGTAATCACGATTTACATTTACTGGCTATTGCTTATTTACACAAAAAAGCTAAGAAAAAAGATACACTTAATGAAATTCTACATGCAAGTGATAAGGATGAATTAATTGATTGGTTAAGAAAAAGGCCGTTATTTCATTATAATAATCACTATGGCTTGCTTCATGCTGGTCTTCCACCCCAATGGACTATTTCCCAAGCTAAGATGATGGCCGCCTCATTAGAGAATGTTTTGCGAGCGGATGATTATCTTGAGTTTTTTAAAGTTATGTATGGTAATAAACCTGATTTATGGTCAAATAAATTAGAGGGTGTTGAACGATTACGCTTTATTCTTAATTGTTTTACCCGTATACGTTATTGTGATGCTCAAGGACGACTGGATTTTCATGATAAAGGTAAACCTGGTACTCAGCAATCTCACTTACAACCTTGGTTTAGTTTTAAATCACGTAAGAATATTGATTTGAAAATTATTTTCGGACACTGGTCAACTTTAGGTTTTTATGAAGATAAATATTGCTGTGGTATTGATACTGGATGTCTATGGGGAGGACAACTTACCGCATTAAAATTAGGTGAAACTACCAAAAGAATTAGTATTGATTGCATGAATGCTCATTATCTTAAATAAATTATTATAAAAATAAATAAGTAACAACACTCAAACTAATGAGTAAATAAATCGCAGATAATTTTATTTTTAAAAATAATGTTAATGATTGCCAAAATATTAAAAACTCTTGCTTAATCTCTTCAATTAGTAGATATGTATAATGGAAAATACGCGGTGATAAAAACCACAGTTTAATCATGCTGCTAACAGCTAAAAATAGAAAAAAATTTAAAGCGATAATTTCACTAAAATGTTGGTTAACACCTAAAATATTTTGAAGTCCTTCTTCAAGATAATATTCAGTAAACTCAAACGCAATTTTGATGATATAAAAAAACCACTCCGACCATATATCATACATAAAAAGAATAATAAATAAAGCAATAAATTTTTGGTTAATGGTTAGTTTCATTAAAAATTTATCTAATAAACGGTTCGAGGTATGGTTAATAAATTTCATAGCATAATAATTAAACGTCGTTTTAATGAAAGTTATTGTTTTTAGACTTATTCAAATGATAAGTAACTAAAAATACTGGTGGTTTAAAAAAAATTGTTAAAGACCTTATTTTTAGCCTAATAAATTATCAAGTAACATCATCATAATAAACCCACCCATTAATGCAAAAGTAGCACAACGTGAACGACCTTTAGCATGAGTTTCAGGAATAATTTCCTCACTAATTACAAATAACATTGCTCCGGCTGCAAAACCCATTGCAAGAGGTAAAATAGGGGTGAAAACGGTCACCATAGTAATACCCAATAAACCACCGATGGGTTCAACTAAACCAGTTAATGTTGCAATACCAACTGCTTTCCACTTATTAAACCCTAATGCAACTAAAGGTAATGCGACCGCTAATCCTTCAGGAATATTTTGTAATGCAATGGCGATAGACAGCACTAAACCATTATTTAAATCACCTGAACCAAAACTTACTCCTACCGACATTCCTTCGGGAAAATTATGAATAGTAATGGCAATAATAAATAGACTAATTTTTTTTAATGAATCTAAATGTTCATTATTTTCTGATTCAAAATGTAGGTGGGGAAGTTTTTTATCAGCAAAATGCAAGAATAAAGCTCCCATTAACATGCCGATAGAAACTATCCACAGTCCTTTTCCTGGCCAGAGTGTATTACCAAAATCCATTCCAGGAATAATTAATGAAAAAGCAGTAGCAGCAAGCATTACGCCAGCCGCCGCACCAAGTAGACTGCTAAATACACGATTAGAAACATCTTTCAAAAATAAAGCTGGCAACGCGCCTAATCCTGTTGCTAGCCCTGCTAGAATACAAGCTAGAAAACCAATAACAACAATTTTCCCAAAGAATAAATATAACAGCCCAAAGACGATAACTTGAGATACTAAAAAAATTCCAATCCAGCTTGCCCAGCGTTGGGGTTTAGGCAAAGCCATAATTTTTTTATACTGCTGATGATTTTGTATAAAGGTTAGTTGGGTTTCAAAAAAAGTTTGCAGGGTTTGTACTGTTGCCATTATGATTGACTTTAGGTTAGAATTAAAGAAAGCTTTCTATTGTAGATAAAGCTAAAGATTCCAGTTGATTAATTTATATTTTTGAAGATTAACCTTAATTTATCCCTAAATTAAATTTTTTAATAGGCATTTTTATTAATAAATCCTTTAAAAACGGTTAGTAATGTAATTTTTAAATCTAAATATAACGACCAATTTTCAATATACCAAAGATCATGCTCTACTCTTTTTTGCATTTTCTCTAAAGTATCCGTTTCTCCTCGATAGCCATTTACTTGAGCCCAACCTGTAATCCCTGGTTTTACTTTATGTCGCCACATATAAGAGTCAACTAAATCTTTATAATATTCATTATGCGATAAAGCATGGGGTCTAGGGCCTACAATAGACATATTTCCTTGTAAGACATTAACAAATTGAGGAAATTCATCTATGCTTGTTTTACGTAAAAAAACTCCAAGTTTTGTGATTCTAGGATCATTTTTAGTTGCCTGCGTCACTGTATTAGTTTGTTCACTATGTATTTCCATTGTTCTAAATTTATAAACCTCAAAGATTCGTTTATTAATCCCATGTCGCTGCTGTTTAAAAAATATTGGACCTTTAGAGGTAACTTTTATTAAAAACATTATAATGAGAGAAGGAATACTAATAACCATTAAAATAATAATTGCTAAAATAATATCTTCATACCTTTTTATCAGAGCATTAGTATCTGTAATAGAGCTACAACTTAGATTCAAACTATGAAACCCCATTAAATTAGTAGCATCATAATTTAATAGGTTCATATCTTCGAAATCTGGAAAAAAACGAATTTCTACCGTAGAATAGCGTAAATTATGAAGTATTTTTTTCACAATAAAACCTTCAGATAAGGGAAGGCAAATCCATAATTCATGATGCTTTTTTACCCCAATATTTTCAGATAAGTTTTTGAATATTTCTTTATTTAAACTATTCGCGGTCGATAACTTAATAATTTGGGTAATATTAAATCCATACTCAGGATGTTTAGCACTTATTTTAACAATATCATTCATAATTTTTCCATTACCAACTAAGATGATTTTTTTTATATTTTTTCCTTGCTGGCGAATTTTATTTAATATAAAAGTAGTAAAAGCTCTATATAAACAAGTTAAAGTTGCCCCCATAACAAACCATGTTTGTATCCAAGGCATTGAAAAATAATTAGTTTGCTTGGAAAAAAAAAGTAATATTAATAAACAGGCAAATGAAAAAAACCAAATGCTAAAAACTTTGTAAAGTTGTTTTACAAAAAAGAGTCCACGCCAAGAGCAATATAAGCGATTAAATGATGAGGAGAGTAAAATAATTAAAGTATTAATTAAAATAATAATTTTATAATTGAAGGGAATATTACTATTATTATTTATGAGGTAATAAGAAAAGATAGCCGATATTACTATAATAATTAAATCAAATGAAAAAAATAGTAAATGCCTATTTTCTAAACTATATTGTTTCATAAAAGATAAATTATGATTATTTGAATTATATTGTTGCATAAAAGTATTGCGTATATTTTTAATTTAAATCTACGAAATAAAGAATATTCAATTTACACATTTGAATAGCTGAATCTCAAAGCCCAGTGTACATGTTCTCTAACTAATTCAGAATCATGGTTTTGTTTTTCTAGTAATACTTGTTTAATTTTTATTGAGGGGAGAGCATTACCCAAAGCAATAGCAATATTACGCAACCACTTATTATATCCTATTCGCCGAATAGCTGACCCTTCCATTTTTTTTAAAAATTCTCTTTCTGACCAGCTAAAGGCATTAATTAATTGTAGGCTATTTAGATTATAGCGTGGATTAAAATCAATTTCTGCTGATAATTTCGCAAAACGATTCCACGGGCAAATAAGTTGGCAATCATCACAGCCATAAATACGATTACCTATTAAGGGACGTAAACTTTCAGGAATTACTCCATCTAATTCTATGGTTAAATAAGAAATACAGCGACGTGCGTCTACTTGATAAGGTGCGATAATGGCTTGTGTAGGACAAATTTCAAGGCAGGCAACACAGTTGCCACAATGTGAATTAGCGGCTTTATCTATTGGAAGTGGTAAATCTGTGTAAATTTCTCCTAAAAAAAACCATGATCCTGCATTGCGATTGATCAAATTACTGTGTTTTCCTATCCAGCCTAAACCAGCTTTTTCTGCAATCGCTTTTTCTAAAACAGGCGCGCTATCAACAAAAGCACGATAACCAAAACTACCTACTTCCAGTTCAATTTTTTTAGCTAATTTTTGTAGTCGTTGGCGTAAAACCTTATGATAATCTCGCCCTAAAGCATAGCGAGAAATAAAAGCGGTCATGGTATCATTCAATGAGTTGTATATAGTTTCGGTAGTTTCTGGTAAATAATCCATTCGTACGGAAATAATCCGCTGTGTCCCTGGGCGTAATAATTCAGGACGACTACGTTTTAGTCCGTGTTTACGCATATAAGTCATCTCACCATGAAAGCCTTGTGCTAACCAATCAGATAAATGTTTTTCAGCAATTATTAAATTAACATCACTAATACCAACTTGTTGAAAACCTAACTCTTGCCCCCATTGCTTAATTAATAACGCAAGTGACGCATAATTATCTGTATTCATAAAGTCAATACTACGCTGGTAATTGTAATCATTTGCTTACTCCATCACATTGGCATAAAAAATTTATTCTTAATTAGAATAACGTTAATGTCAGATATATCCAATACTATTTTTTCTTATTTACAAAACTATAGGTTAATGTTAAACCTATTGTTTTGTTGTTTTGTTGTTTTGTTGTTTTGTTGTTTTGTTGTTTTGAAGTGGTTTTAAGGTTGGTGATGGCTATTTAATCACCGCATTTTCTTTACAAGCCAAAACTGCAGTAATATATAACTTTATTAGGAAGTAAGTGAATTGAATATCGAATTAAAAACATTAGCTGAAACCGAATTATTCGGAGCTACACTTTGGACTGCTTTACCAAAGCAATGTCTTATTTTTTTACATGGTCAATTAGGCGCTGGAAAAACAACTTTAGTTAGAAGTATTTTAAAGGCGGCAGGTCATTACGGTGCAGTGAAAAGCCCAACTTATACCTTAGTTGAAGAGTATAAAATTAAAACGCAAACATTTTTTCATTTTGATTTATATCGGATTTCAGACCCTGAAGAATTAGAATTTATGGGGATTAGAGATTATATGAAAGAAGATGCTATTTGCTTTATAGAATGGGCAGAGCTGGGTAAAGATTTTTTGCCCCAAGCTGATTTAATTTTGGATCTTAGAGTTCAATCTGATTGGAGAGTTTTAAAAATATCTAAAAAATCACAAAAAATAATAAAACTAAGATGGAAAAACAATGACCTACTGCTATAATCTAACCATAAATTATTATGGGTAATAAATCATGCACATTTTTTGGAAATTTTTTTTTATTATTGGACTATCTAGTTTGTCGTTTGCAACCTCTGCAAAGGCAGTTGAAATCAATGGTATAAAGTATTCAGCTCAAATCACGCATTCTCGTATTGTTTTTAATACTTCGTCTGCAAGTGTGCGTAAAGTTTTTTTATTAAATGAACCCTCACGGTTGGTAATTGATTTTAAAAATACTCATTTAACCACAAAATTAAATCAGCCACCTAGTAACCATCCGTATTTTAAGAAAATACGCAGTGCTAAACGAAATAAAGCTGACTTAAGAGTAGTGATGGATTTAAAACAGACAGTACAGCAACGTAATTTTAGTCTCGCACCTAATCAAAAATCAGGGCATCGTTTTATTGTTGATTTAGTTGATGCACCTCAAAATATTACTTTAGTTTCATCGGTTAGCAGACCGCCTACACTGAATAATTATCCAATATTAGCGGCTACTAAGCCATTAGTTAAAGAAATCGTTATTGCTATTGACGCAGGTCATGGTGGAATTGATTCGGGTGCAAAAGGTCCTAAAGGGACACAGGAAAAAATAGTTGTTTTTTCCATTGCTAAAAAATTAGCTTATTTAATTAATCAGAAACCTGGAATGCTAGCGGTATTAGTGCGTAAAGGTGATTATTATATTAAGCTAAGAAAACGCATGGAAATTGCACGGGCAGCAAAAGCGGATTTATTTATTTCTATTCATGCGGACGCGTTTAAAAATGCTGATGTAAGAGGAGCATCGGTGTTTACGTTATCTAGAACTGGCGCGTCAAGCGAAGCGGCACATTGGTTAGCCAATAATGAAAATTCTGCTGATTTAGTAGGCGGAGTAAGCCTTGATGATAAAGATGATGTTTTAGCATCGGTTTTATTAGATTTATCTCAAAATGCAACTAAAGAGGCGAGTCGAAATGTTGCGAGAAAAGTATTAAAACAGTTTAAAAATATAGGTAAATTACATAAAAGTCAGGTGCAAAAAGCTGCTTTTGCGGTATTAAAATCTCCTGATATTCCATCAATATTAGTGGAAACAGCATTTATTTCTAATCCTTATGAAGAACAAAATTTGTTAAGTCGTAGCCATCAAGCCAAGATTGCCAATGCTGTTTTTAAAGGTGTTGTCGGTTATTTTAAAGAATATGCCCCTACTAATACTTATATGGCAGCTGTACATTAATTGATAGTTATCTAAGGAAGATTAGTTTTAAATTAGCCTTCAAATCAGCGTTTAACACGTTTTTACGCACCATAAATATACACTTCAAGATAAACAAATTTTATACCCAAACCTATTACAAGAACTATCCTGTTCTTTAAAACTTACCCAAACTTACTCAGATAAGTTTAATGTTTATCCAATTTCTAATTTTCAACACCTTTATTTATTATACTTTTAACTACTTTATATAGTTATAGATAAAAATTAAAGAAAATTTGAGAGTTCAGAAAGTTTTTTTAAACGCTTAACATTAATGACCTATATCAAATTGACATAAATTTATAGCATTATTTGGGTTAAATTTAGTATAATGAGATGTTAATCACACTTTTATAATAAAGTATAAGTCATTTCTTACAAAATTAATTATTATGTAATAATATTTAAAGTAACTTTGAGAAGAGTTTTCTAAACCACCCTTCAAGCAATTCATCGGTAATCAGCATGAAAACATTAAAATTATTATCCCTAGAACCTCGTGTTTTATTAGATGCGGCCGCTGCAACGACGGCTATTGATGTCCATGCAGATTTTAATGAGCAGGCAGAAGCATTTAATGAAAGTCAGCA
>DAOUSN010000039.1 GCA_030627205.1 Methylococcaceae bacterium | reverse complement strand
AAGGGCAAGAAAGTGATTATAAAATTACCTATGAATCTTCAAAAACAATTCTCACGTCAATTAAAAATTCAAATGATATAGTGACACTATTTAATATTGAAAACTTAGAGTTTTCTGATAAAAATGTGGAAGTTAAACATGACGAAAGTTTAAAACTTGATGTGATTACAGGGGCTTACGCACAAATATTGGGACGACAACCTCATATTAAAGGGGTGGAACATTGGTCAAAAGCAGTTAAAGATGGCGATATATCCCTAGGCGGTATGGCATTGTCACTTTTAAGTTCAGATGAACAAAAAGAGAAAATAGGCTTTGATATTAATACTGTAGATCCAGTGACTCAGGTTAAACAATTGTTTACAGGTTTTTTTGGACGTTCGCCAACGGTTGCAGGTGAAAAATTTTGGAGTGACCATTTAAAAAACGGAACAGCAACCCTAGAAGATATAACCACTTCATTTGTATTAATCCCAGAAATGGAGAGCTATTATAGAGCAGAATCTGACTGGGATTTTGCAATATAAATAAATTTAGAGTGGTTCTACAAATTAGTTCTTTTTTAACGCGATAAGATACGTTTCATTTCTAGGAGCTATCAACAGTATCCTATAATTTAGCAGGTCTTATCGCCTTGTCCTTGATGAAAATCGTTTCAGTAAAGAGAAATTAGTAACATAGAGCTTGTTATTAATTTTTCTATTGTTTTATGCTTGCCTTGTATTTTGAAAGATACAAACTACTTAAATCCATGCTTGATAAAGTAATTAATAAGTCCCATCTTAATTAATAATACACACTATAAATAACACACTCTATAACTAATTAAGGTTTATGCAATGAGAATGGATAAATTAACCCATAAGTTTCAACAAGCTATATCTGATGCTCAAAGTTTAGCTGTTGGCAAAGATCATCAATTTATTAGCCCAGTTCATTTAATGCTGACTTTGTTAACCCAAGAAGGCGGTAGTATTCGTCCTTTATTAACTCAAATTGGGATAAATGTTAATCAATTACAAACGACTTTAAATGATGAATTAAAACGAATAGCCACGGTTACTGGTACTGGTGGTGATATACAAATTTCACCAGAATTATCCCGCCTATTAAATTTAACTGATAAACTGGCTCAACAGCAAGGCGATAGCTTTATCTCTAGTGAATTATTTTTATTAGCTGCCATTGAAACTAAAGATAATTTACAACACTTATTAAAAAAATCTGGACTAACAAAATCAGTATTAGTACAAGCTATTACCGCACTTCGTGGTGATGAAAAAGTGACTCATGAAAATGCCGAAGATGAACGACAAGCGTTATCTAAATATACGGTTGATTTAACTGAACGTGCCATACAAGGAAAACTCGATCCTGTCATTGGCCGAGATGATGAAATTCGACGTACCATTCAAGTTTTACAACGACGTACTAAAAATAATCCTGTGTTGATAGGTGAGCCAGGGGTTGGTAAAACTGCCATTGTGGAAGGATTAGCACAACGCATTGTTAATGGTGAAGTCCCTGAGGGTTTGAAAAATAAGCAATTATTATCACTGGATATGGCTGCATTAATTGCAGGGGCAAAATATCGAGGTGAGTTTGAAGAGCGTCTTAAAGCGGTTTTAAAAGAATTAGCTAAACAAGAAGGTCAAATTATTCTCTTTATTGACGAGTTACATACGATGGTCGGTGCTGGTAAGGCAGAAGGGGCAATGGATGCAGGTAATATGCTAAAACCTGCCTTAGCACGAGGAGAATTGCATTGTGTCGGTGCGACAACCTTGGATGAATACCGAAAATATTTAGAAAAAGATGCAGCACTAGAGCGACGTTTTCAAAAAGTTTTGGTTGACGAGCCTAATGTTGAAGATACCATTGCTATTTTACGCGGCTTAAAAGAGCGTTATGAAGTTCATCATGGAGTTGATATCAGTGACCCTGCGATTGTTGCTGCGGCAGTTTTATCGCATCGTTATATTTCTGATCGACAAATGCCCGATAAAGCCATTGATTTAATTGATGAGGCAGGTAGTAAAATTAGGATGGAAATTGATTCTAAACCCGAAGTTATGGATAAATTAGAACGACGTTTAATTCAGTTAAAAATTGAAAGAGTCGCCTTAAAAAATGAAAAAGATGCCAGTTCTAAAAAACGCTTACAGGATTTAGAAACTGAAATTTTATCCTTAGAAAAAGAATTTGCTGATTTAGAAGAAATTTGGACTGCTGAGAAATTAATGCTAGAAGGTTCAGCCTCTATTAAAGAAAAATTGGAAGAAGCGCGATTAGAATTAGAAGTTGCAAGTCGTAATAATGATTTGAGTAAAATGTCAGAACTGCAATATGGCATTATTCCTAAATTAGAACAAGAATTAGCGGTTGCCAATAACGTAGAAATTCAACCAATGCAGTTATTACGTAATAAAGTCACTGAAGATGAAATTGCCGAAGTAGTTTCAAAATGGACAGGAATTCCTGTTTCTAAAATGTTAGAAGGTGAAAAAGATAAATTATTACGAATGGAAACCGAGTTGGTTTTAAGAGTTGTTGGTCAAGATGAGGCTTTAACCGCTGTTAGTCACGCAATACGCCGTTCCAGAGCAGGACTTTCTGAACCCAATAAACCGATTGGTTCATTTTTATTTTTAGGCCCTACAGGAGTTGGCAAAACTGAATTGTGTAAAGCCTTAGCTGAATTTTTATTTGACTCAGAAGCTGCCATTGTACGTATTGATATGTCTGAATTTATGGAAAAACATTCTGTTGCTCGTTTAATTGGTGCGCCTCCAGGTTATGTGGGTTATGAAGAAGGTGGTTATTTAACCGAAGCGGTACGCCGTAAACCTTATTCTGTGATATTATTAGATGAAATTGAAAAAGCGCATCCTGATGTATTTAATGTTTTATTACAGCTATTAGATGATGGGCGTTTAACCGACGGACAAGGACGGACGGTTGATTTTAGTAATACACTTATTATTATGACATCCAATTTAGGTTCTGAACGGATACAAGAGTTAGCTGGTGAAGCTAATTATGCTACGATGAAAAAAGCGGTGATGGAAATTGTTGAATGGAAGTTTAAACCTGAGTTTATTAATCGAATTGATGAAACCGTGGTTTTTCACCCGTTAGGAAAAAAACATATTAGAGCAATTTGCAATCTGCAAATTCAAGCATTAACAGCCAGATTATTAGAGCAAGGAATAAATTTAAAGCTATCAACAGCCGCTTTAGATAAGTTAGGCGAAGCTGGTTTTGACCCCGTTTATGGTGCAAGACCTTTGAAACGAACTATTCAACAGCAATTAGAAAATCCATTAGCTGAAAAATTATTAGCTGGGGAATTTATAACTGGCAGCACTATTAAAGTTGGATTAGAAAATGATCTTTTTAATTTTTCATCATCTTCCTGATATACGGTATAATTATTTCCGAATTTTGATCCTTTAAACTTTAATTTTAAGAGAATTTTATATGGCACTCCATTGTGGAATTGTCGGTTTACCTAATGTTGGTAAATCTACCTTGTTTAATGCCCTAACACAAGCAACTATTGCTGCTGAAAACTATCCTTTTTGTACCATAGATCCTAACATAGGAGTTGTTCCTGTTGCTGATGAAAGAATAGATAAACTTGCTGCTATTGTAAACCCTGAAAGAGTTTTACCAACAACTATAGAGTTTGTTGATATAGCGGGTTTAGTTGAAGGGGCTTCAAAAGGCGAAGGTTTAGGTAATCAATTTTTAGGAAATATTCGAGAAACCGATGCAATAGCCCATGTTGTACGTTGTTTTGAGGATGATAATGTCATTCATGTTGCTGGAAAAATTGATCCTTTAGATGATATAGAGGTAATTAATACTGAATTAGCCTTAGCAGATATGGCTTCAGTAGAAAAAGCATTACAACGGGCAGCAAAAGCATCTAAGTCGGGTAATAAAGATGAATTAGCTAAAAAGAAAGTCCTTGAAAAAGTTTTCGAACAGTTAGATAAGGGTGAAGCTGTACGTTCTTTGGATTTATCCGAAGACGAAATTGATTTAATTAAAGAACTTTGCTTGATTACCATTAAACCAACACTTTATATTGCCAATGTTGACGATAATGGTTTTGATAATAATCCTTTATTAGATAAAGTTAAAGTTTTTGCCGCAAAAGAAGGTTCAAATGTTGTTGCAGTTTGTGCCGCGATAGAAGCTGAGATTGTTCAACTTGAGGACGATGAGAAACAAGAATTTTTAGATGATTTAGGTTTAAAAGAACCAGGACTTAATCGCGTAGTTCGAGCAACCTATAAGCTGTTAAATTTATCAACTTATTTTACCGCAGGTGTTAAAGAAGTTCGAGCATGGACTATCCCAATGGCAGCAACTGCTCCACAAGCAGCAGGAGTTATTCATACCGACTTTGAAAAAGGTTTCATTCGTGCTGAAATTATCTCCTACCAAGATTTTATTGATAACAATGGTGAACAAGGCGCAAAAGATGCAGGAAAATGGCGTTTAGAAGGTAAAGATTATACTGTTCAGGATGGTGATGTGATACATTTTAGATTTAATGTTTGACAAGTTAAGAGAGAGTGATTAAAATGCTCGCTCTTTGTCTAAGAGCAATGGCGATATAGCTCAGTCCGGTTAGAGCGCGGGATTCATAACCCCGAGGTCCCAGGTTCGATCCCCGGTATCGCTACCATTCTATTTGTTCTTAACTATTTAAATTTCCTCATAATTTAAGTTCCCCCCTCAAGGATTTTTCATGTTAGACCCTCGTTTATTCAGAAATGCTATTGATTTTGTTAAAACTCAGTTAGATCGTCGTAATTTTGATTTTGATGTAGAAGCTTATCAAATTCTTGAAAGTCGACGTAAACAAATTCAAGTTAAAACTCAACAGTTACAAAATGAACGTAATCTTATTTCTAAAAAAGTTGGACAAACAAAAGCAAAAGGTGAAGATACTAAGCCGTTATTTGCCCAAATTGGGGATTTAGGGTCTGAACTTAAAACTGCTGAGTCAACATTAAGTGAAATTCAGATGCAAATGACGGTTATTATGGAAGGTATCCCTAATTTACTTGATGAAACTGTCCCTGCGGGTAAATCTGAGGATGATAATATTGAAATTAGCCGTTGGGGAACTTTAGCTAAGTTTAGCTTTGAACCTAAAGATCACGTTGATTTAGGGGAGAGTCTTGAAGAAATGAATTTTGAATTAGGGGTTAAACTTGCCAGTGCGCGATTTGTGGTCTTAACAGGACGGTTAGCACGATTACAACGGGCGATTATACAATTCATGTTAGATACTCATACCCAAGAACATGATTATACTGAAACCTATGTGCCATTTTTAGCCAATGTCGCTAGTCTCCGAGGAACAGGGCAGTTACCAAAATTTGAAGATGATTTATTCAAAGCTAGTGAAGACCCTGCGTTATATTTAATTCCTACAGCCGAAGTACCTGTCACTAATATAGTGCGAGATACTATTATTGATGCAGACGATTTACCGCTTAAATTTACTTGTCATTCACCGTGTTTTCGTAGTGAAGCAGGAGCTTATGGTCGTGATGTTCGCGGTATGATTCGCCAACATCAATTTGAGAAAGTTGAATTAGTGCAAATTGTTAAACCTGAAGACTCTGAACAAGCCCATGAACAATTAACCGCTGATGCAGAAATTATTTTACAAAAATTAAACTTACCTTATCGTAAAGTATTGCTTTGTGCAGGCGACACAGGATTTTCAGCCACAAAAACTTATGATCTCGAAGTTTGGCTACCAGGGCAAAACGCTTATCGAGAAATATCATCATGCAGTAATTTTAAAGATTTTCAAGCACGTCGCTTACAAGCACGTTGGCGTAATTTAGAAATGAAGAAACCAGAATTAGTGCATACCATTAATGGTTCAGGTTTAGCCGCAGGGAGGACTTTAATCGCTATTATGGAAAACTATCAAGATGAACAAGGACGAATTACTATTCCAGAAGTTTTATTGCCTTATATGGGTAATATAAAAATAATTGGCTAAATATTAGTCTAGTTTTAAAATTTATCAGGAAAAGTAGGAGCAGAAATTCCAGGAATACTTGGTAAATCACCGCGACCATTACCGACTATCAACTCTGCTTTCATGCCTTTTTCCATGTGCTGGGCGATGTCACAATGAACTAAATAGGTGTAATGGCTACTAGGGACAATAAACGTCCCTGTTTTTTTTCCAAAGCCATTATCTTCAATATGAAACATGCCTTGAGGATACAGATATTTAGGTAATCCATGTACCATCCATTGATGGCGAATTTCATCTTCATTAGTGAACTCAACCGTAATTCGCGCACAAGGTTTAACATGCCATTGATGCTTATCATAACCGAACACAGTACCTGGGAATTTTTTAGCATAATCTGTTCCCGCCTTAACTTTGATAGTGACTTCTTCTGAAATTTTAGCACAGTCTTTAGGGAGATTATCAGTATTTTCATTCATAACCATTCCCGTTGCATCCATCCGCATTTTAGGCATAGACTTAAGCTCATCCGCATAAACTGATAAACTTAAAACTATAACAAAAAATGTACTTGTTAGAAAAAAACGCAATAATTTATTTTTCAACATGCTTTTTTCTTGCCTTGATAATGATAAAAAAGGTAATTAATAATAGTATGATTTGTAAAATAAGAATACTAATCTGAGTGAAATCATTAAATTCTGAAGCTGATTCTAATGTTGATTGAGATATTTCACCATAAAGACCTCTTTTATCTGATAAATTCCAAACAGGATAGTTTTTTTGATAAAATTCTTTGGTAAAAAAAGGACTCATATCCTCACCTTGAGTTTTTGGCATACCATTTTCATCAAGAAATGACTCAAAGACAATACTACTAATATTGCCACCTGGATAAACCCCGTCAGTTGTTACCCCCTTCTCATTATGATCGTGAAAAGTCCAAATTCCAGCTCCCATATTATTAAGTCCATCGTTATGTGCATATAACTCTAAATCAGTTCGTTGAGCAGGGGCAAGGCTAATAACATCACGTTGTATTTGCCCTTCTGGTTTTAAAGCAACACCATCTAAATGGGTAATAGTAGGTTTAAATCCGTGCAAATGTAACGCTAAAAGTTGTTCTCCTGCATTTAAAACCCTTAATTTTAGTTTTTCTTCAGGCTTTACCACAATTAGTGAATCTCTTAAAGTATAAGGAAAGGATTTACCATTTAATAAAAAATAATTAGGAACTCGTTCAGTAATGTTGTATTCATTATTAAACGCTTTTGCTAATAATCTTGAGTCATTAACGGTTTGATTTAGATGATGAAGGTTTTTATCAATATCCTGATATTGTAAATCATATTCTCGATCATATTTTTCTTTGACAGCAACTGATGAATGTCTGACCAAACCATTCCCTATGTTAAATGTTTGTAGCCAGTTATTAGGGCGGTTTTCTTCAACAATAAACATACCGATAAGCCCCATCAAAATATGAGTATGGGCTTGAACATGACAATGATAAATCATCGTTCCTACTTGCCTTGGGGTAAATTCATAAGAAAATTTTCTACCTGGCATAGTGAGTTTATTACTGGTGACAGGCACGCCGTCATTGCCTTCATTATTAGCTTTTTTAAAAGGATGATCGACCCCATGAAAATGAATACTATGAGGAAAATAATGTGAATTCTCTAAAGTTACCGTGATGTTATCACCCTGCTCCACTCGAATTGCAGGGGATGGCATTCGTAACAAAGGATTGGCTTTTATACTGGTAAAACTTTCGGTTGACATCCCCCTACTTTTAGGAGCGAAAACCCAAAATCCTGGTTGAATACCTGGTGCAATATGATAGCTATTAATGTATTTTTTTAAATCTGGTGAAAACCCATTAAGATCAATAATTTCAAGTCTAATATGAATTTCATCAGGATCACCATCTCCATCAATATCATTGGTTTTAGTCACCGCATCAAGAGAAAGCCGAGTTTGCATTAAAGTTGCCATTGAAACCTGATTAACGCCTTTAGTTGATGCAGCTACCGTATAAGGATTATCAGGTGAACAAATAGGCGAAGCGGCAATAGTAACTCCTTCAATAAACTGTTGTTTTCGCCAATTTGGATCTACTGTTTCTGGGCAAAATGGCTCAATTTTTCCTAAAAATTTTTCTTGAGTTGCAGGTGCTAGTGGAAAGGCAGCAAAGATATTAGTGGTAATTAAAAACAATAAAAATGAAATAAGAACTTTATTAAATCTAAATTCCATGAGGTACACTTATTGATTATAGGATTAAAAATGAGGAGATTCACACTCTTTTATTTATAAACAATTATACCTATTTATAGATAGAATTTAAAGAACAATTGGTAACCCAATCATTATTCCGTTTTATAGTTCAATTAAAAAAGTATGCCTTTAAGATGAATAGTTTAAATTTTATGAGCCAATTGTTGATTAGAGAGTGCGGCAATTAAATTTGCTTGATAAACCATACCAACAAGGCGTTGCTCTGAACTAACAATAGGTACTTGTCTACGTTCATGAGTGGACATTAAAGAAATAATCTCAACTTTTTTTAAAAATTTATGCTGTTGTGTTTTTATATAAATTTAGTCAACTTTTTCGACTTTAAAAAAATTGCCATCCATAGCCATTATTTTTACTTTTGTTCCAACAGGATAGTCTTTTCCCTCAACTTTCCAACGTGAATCATTGACTTTAATTTTCCCCCAGCCATTTTCTATGGCTTCAATTAAAGTAAATGTATGCCCTATATACTGTGAACTACCTTGATTAAGATGAGGATGATCAGTTTTAATCGGGTGCTTAACCATATAACGTTTCCAAACAATAACAGAACATATTGATAATATTGAAAAAATAAATAACTGTATTTCTACACTGATTATCGGTACGATTAATAACAGCCCGCCTGTTATAAAAGCAGACACAGCCATCCATAAAAAGAAAAACCCTGCCGACAGCATTTCTATGGCTAATAAAAATATAGCTGCTACCCACCAAAACCAAAATACCATTTCAATGTCCATCATTATTAGCCTTTTTTATTAAACACTTCTTTCGCAATTTCAGTTATACCGCCTAATGCGCCAATGACATTAGAGGCCTCTAAGGGCATCAAAATTAATTTACTATTGTCCGCGCTGGCAATATCTTTTAACGATTCAATATATTTTTGAGCGATAAAATAATTAATTGCTTGGATATTACCTTCGGAAATTGCTTTGGAAACCATCAGTGTTGCATTTGCTTCTGCTTTTGCTAAACGCTCTCTAGCCTCAGCATCTCTAAAGGCAGATTCTTTACGTCCTTCAGCTTCCAAAATAGTTGATTGCTTATCACCCTCTGCGCGTAAAATTTCTGATTCTCTCTCGCCTTCTGCTTCTAAAATTGAGGCTCTTTTCAAGCGTTCAGCCTTCATTTGTCTACCCATTGCTTCCACTAAATCTTGTGGTGGAGCTATATCTTTAATTTCAATACGGGTGACTTTAACCCCCCAAGGGTGAGTTGCTTCATCAACTACATCCAATAAACGTGCATTAATTTCATCTCGTTTCGATAACAACTCATCTAAATCCATCGACCCCATCACCGTACGAATATTAGTCATTACCAAATTTAAAATAGCCAGATCTAAATTACTAACTTCGTATGCAGCTTTAGGTGCATCCATAATTTGAAAAAAAACCACACCGTCAACAGTGACCATTGCATTGTCTTTGGTAATGATTTCTTGTGACGGAACATCTTTGACCTGCTCCATCATATTTAACTTATGTCCTACTCGATAAACAATAGGAATAATAATATTTAATCCAGGGGTTAATGTAGAGGTGTATTTCCCAAAACGCTCAACCGTATATTCTTCACCTTGTGAAACAGATTTCACACTTAAAAATAACCCTAAAAAAACAAAAATAACCAGCACTAATACAAATATGCCAAAACCACCCATAACTATCTCCTTACCATTTAAAATAATACAATTTATTGCAAATAAACAATGATACCTCAATAATAAGGTATTTTTGTTAACTTTGTATACGATTAATTGGTAAAAATATGATGATTCATGCAGCTATTAATATTTTAATTTTAAGCGTCCTTTTACTTATTGTTGGTCTGTGGCGACCAAAATTCTTATTGTTTTGGTTAGATGAGCCGAGCAGATTTGCTATAATAATGATTTTTTTAATTTTAGTGATGGTCGGTATGACCCTATTTGGGGAAGGATCACGACAAAAAAATTTAGAATCAGTAATATTGCAGACTGAAAAAAGTGTAACAGGTTCTAAAGTTTTACCTGAAATAGTAGAACAAATATCTCCTGTATCCATTCTGAGTGAGGAGAGCACTCCGTAGTAGTTAAAAAATTACCATTTTTAACTAGAAAATAAGCTCTTTAGGTTAATAAAAGCTTGACAAAAAAAGTTATCCTAGAGAGCATATCACCTTTATTAACAAATTAAGAGACTTCCTTGAACGACATCCCTCTTAGTATATTGTTCAGTATACTTGTAGTCCTTCTTATTTTTTCTGCCTTTTTCTCAGGTTCTGAAACGGCCTTAATGACTTTAAACCGTTACCGTTTGCAATATCTAGTGAAACAAAAAAATAAAGGAGCAATCAAAGCTAATAGATTATTACAAAGACCAGAGAGATTAATTGGACTTATTTTATTGGGTAATAATTTTGTTAATATTCTTGCCTCTTCATTGGCTACCGTTATTGCAATTAGAATTGCAGGTGAACAGGCAATACCAGTTGCTGCGGCGTTACTTACATTAGCCGTATTGATATTTTCTGAAGTGACTCCTAAAACATTAGCGACAATTAAACCCGAAGCCCTTGCCTTTCCTGCTGCTTGGGTTTATACGCCATTATTAAAATTATTTTACCCGATTGTTTGGATAGTTAATTTAATTGCGAACTTGTTATTACGAATTTTTGGGGTTCATGTGACTAAAATTAAACAAGATACCTTGGGTAAAGACGAACTAAAAAGCATTCTTGCTGATGCAGGTAATATTATGCCTATGCGTTATAAAAAT
Organism: Methylococcaceae bacterium; assembly: GCA_030627205.1. GTDB lineage: Bacteria > Pseudomonadota > Gammaproteobacteria > Methylococcales > Methylomonadaceae > WTBX01. The sequence continues at coordinate 10,774 of DAOUSN010000039.1, read as the reverse complement.
ATGTTATTAGGTGTTTTAGATTTAGAATCAGCAACTGTCGAGGATATTATGACCCCTCGTAATGAAATTATTGGCATAAATTTAGATGACTCTATCGAAAAAATTTGCCAACAACTTCTTGCTAGTCCTCATACACGGTTACCTGTTTTTAAAACTAGCATTGATAGGGTTATCGGTTTTTTACATTTAAGGTTTGTATTAGCCTTATTGAATGATAAAAGTTTTGATAAGAAAAAAATTACTGAAAATCTAATTAAACCATCATTCATTCCTGTAAGTACTTCGTTACACAAGCAGATGCAAAGTTTTAAATCACAACGTTTACGTATCGGATTAGTTGTTGATGAGTATGGTGATGTACAGGGACTGGTAACCCTTGATGATTTATTGCAAGAAATTGTTGGTGAATTAATTACCGAAGAGGCAAATGTTAAAGAAGAGTCTGATGGCGGTTATTTAGTAGATGCAAGTGTGACCATTCGAGAGCTTAATCGGATTACTCATTGGTCATTACCTACAAAAGGCCCTAAAACTCTTAATGGATTAATTATTGAATTTATGGAGACAATTCCTGCGGCTGGAACAAGTTTAAAGCTTCATGGTTATTTGTTAGAAATTATTAAATGTGATAAAAAGGCAATTCGTAAAGTGAGATTTCATCCATTGAAATAAAAATTAAATATCAATCACTTTATTTTGGTCAAAGTTTACAACTTCTTTTCGACCTTTGTAACCTCTGGTATTACTTAAAATACGAGTTCCTGCATATACATAGTTATTCTGACTATGTATATGACCATGAAACCAAACCGTAATATCATGTTTGCTAATCAAGTTGTTTAAAAGATTACAATAGGCGATTTTTTTTAACTCATTATTACCTTCTTGCCAACTTTTTTGCAAAGGGGCATGATGGGTTACTACAACGGTTTTACCCTCAAAAGGCTCTTCTAATTCATTTTCTAACCATAATATGGATGACCGATGTAACCGTGTAAAGATAGATTTATTAAAAAAACCATCCTTAAATTTAATATTTCTAAAATCATTTAAACGTGTACCTAATTCATTAGCTTTTTTCTCTCCTTCAATAAGTAAGTCTGTCCATAAAGTACACCCTAAAAAACGAGTGTCATTCATAATCAAAACATCTTTTTCCATAAAATAAATATTGCTACCAGCACAGGTATGACGCAACATAGTTAAGGTTCTTTTATATTCATGGGTGTAAAATTCATGATTACCTGCAATATAAATAACAGGTTTTTTAATCCCTTTAAGCCAATTAATGCCTTGTCGACCTATACCAATATCACCTGCGGCAATCACAAGGTCTGCATCGGTTTCAGGACGATCTAGGCGACCGAATTCTAAATGTATATCAGAAAAATAGTTTATCCTCACGATTAATAACTCTATTGCTTATCTTGTATGGAGTATAATTTCCAAGTATGACTATTCTTTCAGATATTGATATTTTTTCCAACAAAGATTTTTTATTATGTCGTTAAACTCAAGAAAAAAAACTCAACAAGTTTTAATTGGTAATGTAAAAGTAGGTGGAGACGCGCCTATTGTAGTGCAGTCTATGACTAATACCGATACGGTTAATAGTAATGCAACCATTAAACAAATTATTGAATTAGCTACCGCAGGTTCTGAGCTAATTCGTATTACCGTTAACTCAGAGGAAGCCGCTAAAGCTGTCCCTAAAATTCGCAACCAATTAGACAAACTAGGGTATTCCGTGCCTATTATTGGTGATTTTCATTTCAACGGTCATAAATTACTGGAAAAATATCCCAGTTGTGCTGCTGCTTTAGATAAATACCGTATCAATCCTGGCAATGTAGGTCGTGGAAAAAGCCGAGACCCACAATTTCAACAAATGATTGAATTTGCCTGCCACTACAATAAACCTGTTCGTATTGGTGTGAATGGAGGCAGTTTAGATCAATCAGTTTTAACCCGTTTATTAAATGAAAATCGTCTTAAAGATAATCCTCTGGAATTAGCGGCGATTACTCGTGAAGCCATTGTATTATCTGCTTTAGAAAGTGCTGCAAAGGCACAAGAAATTGGCTTGGGAAAAGATAAAATTATTTTATCCTGTAAAATTAGTAATGTTCAAGATTTGATTAAAATTTACCAAGATTTATCTGTTCGCTGTGACTATGCCTTACATTTAGGATTAACCGAAGCTGGTATGGGGTCAAAAGGTATTGTTGCTTCTTCTGCGGCTCTTTCCGTGCTTATGCAACAAGGGATAGGCGATACTATTCGTATTTCTTTAACTCCAGAACCTGGAGCGTCCAGAACCAAAGAAGTTATTGTTGCTCAAGAAATTTTACAAACAATGGGCTTTCGTAGCTTTACTCCAATGGTAATTGCTTGTCCCGGTTGTGGACGCACGACTAGTGATTATTTTCAAAAACTTGCTTTAGAAATCCAAAATTATTTACGCGAACAAATGCCTGTTTGGAAAAATAAATACCAAGGGGTAGAAGAAATGAACGTTGCCGTCATGGGCTGTGTGGTTAATGGCCCTGGAGAAAGTAAAAATGCTAATATTGGTATTAGCTTACCAGGAACGGGGGAATCACCTGTCGCCCCAGTTTATGAAGATGGTATTAAAACCATCACCTTAAAAGGTGATAAAATTGCCGAAGAATTTCATGGTATTGTTGAACGCTATATTGAAAGCCATTACGGAGTTCAATAATTAGCAAAATTTATTTTAACTTTGGAGGAAAATTGTGCGAGATATGCTTTTTGAAAGAAATAGGCTTTGGGCTGAAAGAATGTTGGCATCGGATCCTGAATTTTTTAAACGCTTGCATAAACAACAAAGTCCTGATTATTTATGGATAGGTTGTTCAGATAGCCGGGTTTCGGCTAATCAAATTGTAGATTTAGATCCAGGTGAAATTTTTGTTCATCGTAATATTGCCAATGTAGTAGTTCATACAGATTTAAATTGTTTATCAGTGATTCAATTTGCCGTTGAGGTCTTGAAAGTTAAACATATTATTGTCTGTGGACATTATGGCTGTGGTGGTGTAAAAGCGGCAATGGAAAATCATGAACATGGTTTAATTGATAATTGGTTGCGTCATATTCAAGATGTATATCGTGTTCATAAAAATGAAATAGATAGCTTACCGATTAAAAATGACCGCTACCGTTTATTATGTGAAAAAAATGTCATTGAGCAAGTAGTTAATGTTTGCCATACGACTATTGCTCAAAAAGCGTGGCGTAAAGAGCTAAAACTTTCAGTTCATGGTTGGATTTATAGTGTTAAAAATGGCTTGTTAAAAGATTTAGAAGTGTGTGTGTCTCACCCACAAGATCTTTCTGCTATTTATCATCATCATGGCTTAAGTCATTCTTAATATATGATTTTTGTATTAACTAAATTAAATAAAATAACAAGGGTTTATTTACTCTTAATTTTTTTATTAATTGGCTGTAGTGAGCAACAAACATCAGCTCACTATCCTTTTTTATATTCATCTGGGATCATGGGAACAAGCTTTACGATTAAAGTAACCCATTTACCTAAAACTATTAAAGTTAAACTATTAAAGGTAAAAATTAAACAGTTACTGGATAATATTAATGCCCAATTATCAACTTACGAGCCTAAATCAGCTTTATCTTTATTTAATCAAAATCAAAGTAGTGATTGGCAAACAGTTCCAGATTCATTACTAACTGTTTTAACCGAGACCCAGCGCATTAGTAAACTTACTAATGGTGCTTTTGATATTACAGTAGGTAAGATAGTTAATTTATGGGGATTTGGAGTAGATCCTATGAGTTTTACTATACCTAAAACAAGTAATTTAGAAAAGGCACTGACAACCACGGGCTATCAACATTTATTAATAGATAATTTATCGTTTAAAATTAAAAAACAACTACCTGAACTTTATTTAGATTTATCCGCAATTGCAAAAGGCTATGCTGTTGACCAAGTAGCGTTATTACTTGAAGCCGATGGAATTAATAATTACATGGTTGAAATTGGTGGGGAAATTCGTTTAAAAGGTCAAAATAACCTGGGTAAAGCATGGAAGATAGCGATTGAAAAACCAACGCCTAAAAAACGTGCTATTCAAAAAGTTATCCCAATTAGTAATATAGCAATAGCAACATCTGGTAATTACCGTAATTTTTTTGAATTAAAAGGCATTCGCTATTCACATACTATTGACCCGCGAACAGGTCAGCCAATTACCCATCAATTAGCCTCTGTGACGATTTTAAATGCCAGTGCGATGACGGCTGATGCCTTAGCCACTGCAATGATGGTTTTAGGCGAAGATAAAGGCTATCAATTAGCACAGCAACATAATATTGCTGCATTATTCATTATTAAAACCGCCGATGGCTTTATCGAAAAAAGCACTTCGGCTTTTATAGAATTTTTTAAGGAAAAATCATGATTTATTTTGTAATAACTTTTGCCTTTATGATTTTAATAGTAGCGTTAATGGCTATTGGAGTTATTTTTGGTCGTAAAGCGATTAAAGGCTCATGTGGAGGTGCTACTAATGGTGAGTGTGTATGCACTGAAAAATGTGATAAAAAGAAAAAACAAGCAGCGGAACAGCAAAAAATATCAGTTATCAATATTGATTTAATTAAAAACATTCACTGATTTTAAAGGTTTGTTATTAGTAAATACCAGGCAAGAGATAACCTCCAAAGACAATGTAAATGTTCGGGTAAAATAACACAAGCATCAATGATAAACGGTTGATGTTGAGATTAAAATATGGGTTACGTTATTTCACCACGACAATAAGTTAACTCGGTCTGTGATCTTACTAGTATTGACTATAATCCATTGATTTTGCTTGCTTTAACATTATGAAACAGCAGAAACAAAATTCTTTAATAATTTTGCCTCAGCTAGTATATTAGTGTATTCTTATTGTAAATATTTTAGTGAAAAATACCCTTATTTTTAATAATCAAAGAGGTTCAATATGAACAAAATGAGCGATGAAGAACGAAAAAAAATCCTCGAAAGTCCCCCTACAGGTACTTGGATACTAATGTTAAGCGTTGGCGGTGGAATGGTTGTCGCTTGGTTATTTCTTTATTATGGGGTATTTATATCTCGTGGCATGATTAATTAAGGTGACCTATGCATATTGATCCTTTAGAAAAAAAATGGGTCTTGATTTCCCTCGGTATGTCGGCTTTATTTGTTTCTATTATTATGATAGATGCTTTATTTCATAGCGTGAATGCTCCCAGTAATGTGGAGACTATTGATTCTCGTAAAATTCATTTAAGTAAAGAATTTGCTGAAGATAATTTAGGGGTACAAGTGGCTGATAATGGGGATATTACCGTGCGGATGGTGGCCGGTCGCTATGCTTTCTTTCCTAAAAAAATTATTTTACCCGCAGAAACGAAAATAACCTTTCGCTGGGTGAGCATGGATGTTTTACATGGCGTGCATATGCCGATGACTAATATGAGCACCATGATTGTTCCTGGCTATGTCGCACAAGTAGAAAGCTCTTTCCCTCGCCCTGGCGAATACCCAATGCTATGTAATGAATATTGTGGATTGGGTCATGACCACATGTGGAGTAAAGCTTTTGTGATTGATAAAGAAGAGTGGGAAGCAAAGAGAGCTAAAGAAAGTGCTGCGCTAAACACCACAGCGATAGCAAAAGAGGAAAGTAATAATGAATAATACCACAGCAAAAAATCTAGCCCTTAGCCATATGTGGGTAGCTTTTACAGCCTTTATTGTTGCCTGTTTCATGGGGCAATTTCAAGTTTTAGAACGTAGTGGGCTGTTTGAATCGCTGACTTCTATTAGTCTGTATTTTACTTCTGTTAGTACGCATGGCGTATTGATGGCTTATGTATTAACCACCTTTTTTATTATGGGGTTTGGTTACTACACTGCCAGTGATTCCTTAAAAATACCGATTTGGAACCCTAAATTAGCTTGGGCTGGTTTCGTTATCGCCTTATTAGGTGTCGTTATTGCAGCCGTTCCGCTGCTCAGTGGATTAGCTTCTGTACTTTATACTTTTTACCCCCCTGTCACCGCACATGTTGCTTTTTATATAGGGGTAACTTTATTAGTGGTTGGCTCATGGGTTTGGTGTGGCATCATGATTGTGATGTTTTACCAGTGGAAAAAATCTAATCCAGGTAAAGTCGTTCCTTTAGCCATGTTTGCGACTACTGCCAATGCGCTTTTATGGTTATGGACAAGTGTTGGCGTTGCTGCAGAAGTTTTATTTCAGTTAATTCCAGTTGCTTTAGGGTTAATGGATACGCTTGATCCGGGTTTAGCGAGAACCTTATTTGCTTGGACTTTACATCCCATTGTTTATTTTTGGTTAATTCCTGCTTATACTGCTTTTTATGTGTTTGTTCCTAAACAAGCGGGCGGATATTTATTCAGTGATGAAGCGGCACGGATGGCATTAATTGTCTTAGTGGTGTTTTCGTTACCAATTGGAATGCATCATTTATATATGGATCCTGAACATGCGTCAGGCTGGAAACTATTACACGGTGTCGGTACTTTTATTGTTGCCTTACCTACTTTAGTCACAGGCTTCACTGTCATTGCTTCTTTAGAAATTGCCGGACGTTTACGCGGCGGTAAAGGCTTATTTGGCTGGATTGGAAGTTTACCGTGGAGCAATCCGATGACATTAGGGGTTATCCTGTCGTTATTGATGCTGATATTGGGTGGTTTTGGTGGGATTGTAAATGCTAGCTATGCGATGAATGCGATGATCCATAATACTGCATGGGTACCAGGACATTTTCATCTGATCTTTGCAGGTACTACTGTTATTATGTATTTTACAATTGCCTATTATTTATGGCCATTTTTATGCAAGAAACCGTTAGTCTCTAATTCATTAGCTTTAGTACAGCTTTGGACTTGGTTTATTGGTATGAGTATTATGACGACACCTTGGCATGTTCTCGGTTTATTAGGTCAGCCTAGACGTATTTCTAGTGTGCAATACAATAATGTACTCACAATGACGTGGGAACCATACGAGATATTGATGATTTTAGGCGGCTTAGTTTTATTAAGTTCAGCTTGTTTGTTTTTTTACATCTTAGTAAAAACCCAATTTGGCGCAACGACAGAAGTTTTTGTTGGCGAAGTGGAATATGCAGAACCTTTACATGAAGTAAAAGAGCTGCCTGAGTATTTGAATGACTTTAGATTGTGGAATAAAGTGATTGCCGTCTTAATGTTCATTAGCTTTGGTGTACCCATTTTACAATTCTTTTTTATGGACACTTACGGTTCAAGCGCGTGGGGATATTAAATATGAAACGTATACTATCTTTAATTTTATTTATAGCACCTGCTTTTGTTTTAGCTGAACCTGCTTCTAATATGGTTTGGATGCCAGAAACACTTAATTTCGTTAAAGACGGAGATGTGAAAAAAGGCGAGCAACTCGCTGAATCTTGTATAGGGTGTCATGGTGAAAAAGGCATTAGTCCAATGGGTATGTTTCCTTCTTTGGCAGGACAAATGGCTAATTATACTTATAAGCAATTGCGTGATTATGCAGAGGGAAAACGTGAAAATTCGATGATGTCTTCTATTGCTGCTGGTCTTAGTGAAAAAGACAGCGCGGATTTAGCGGCTTGGTTTCAATCTTTACCTGCTGCACAAAACCAACCCTCACAAGATGATATTAGCAAAGCAATTAGTTTAGTAAAGAAAGGGAATGGTAAAAAAATATTACCGCCTTGTTTTGTCTGTCATGGTTCTGAGGGTGAAGGTCAAAAAATGGACACCCCTGCTCTTGCAGGTCAGCAAGCTGATTACACTGAAGCGACACTATTAGCGTATAAAAATGGCACACGTCATAATGATCTTTATAGTCGTATGCGAGTGATTGCTAAACAGCTTAGTGATGATGAAATCAAACAGTTAGCTGAGTATTATCAACAATTGAAATAAGCATAAAAAATCTCGTTTGTTATCAATCAATAGGCGGGATTTTTGCTTTAGGGTTTTATCATTGAAATTCAACTTATAGATATGTAATCAATAACCCTAGGATAATAATCTATTGAGGCATTAACGATTTAGTTTACATCCTTCTCGCATCACAAAAGGGAGGTAAACTAATAAAGCAAAAATACAAACCCATTGTATCCCTGATAATCCTAACCAATAAGCATAAGGGACAGGTTTAAGCTCATCAATAATTAATCGCCAAATTAAATAACCACTCAAATAAAGTTTAAATGATAAACCAGCAACTGGTCTCAAACTAGTACGCCCCAACCACAGTGATATTCCTAAACTAATAACCGCTAATATATCGTAAATTTGTGTAGGATGGCGGTTTATTTTATCACCAAAATCTATTCCCCAAGGTAATGAGGTGGCTATTCCAAAAGTGCTATCATGCAGGCCTGCTAAAAAACAGCCAATACGTCCAATTATTGTGCCAACAATTAATGGGAGAATAAAATCATCGCCTGTTGAATGCCTCACTCCACAATATTTTTTAGCTATTTCAACCCCAATTAAACCGCCTAATAATCCACCAACAATACTTTGTCCCTGAGTTAACGCATATAAACCTTGTTCAGCCCACAATTGAGGATATTCAAAAACAAAGAGTAATTTATTACCTATTCCAGCTCCAATAATACACCCAATGATTATTGTAAAAGAATGCCCTTCTGTAATAGTTTTTTGACCTTTACAACGTTTAAGCCAGCGATAAATCTGTACCCCTGTCAAAATAGCTAACCACTCAAAAACAAAATGAATTTGTAAAGCCGTTTGGGGAGAGAAAGTAATTGAAACCATGCTACTAAGGAATACCTACAATCATTAGTACAAGCAAAATTATGGGAGCTCCTGCTAAAACTATCCCATCAGCAACAACGGCAACAGGGGTTAATAAAATACGTTTAGCAAGACCTGTAGAAAGAGAGGTATCCTCTATCATATTTATACTATATTTTTTATTAAGTTGCATAATTGCAGGTATTTTAACCTTATTCGCTAGATAACGTTCTCCTTGTAATTTACCGTGATACTCCAATATTTTTAACACTTTATTTTCAGTAAATCCTTTAGCAATAAGTAAAGATTTTTTTTCTAGGGTTAAACTCTCATCTATATTAATCCTTAAGTGATACGAACCTAATAATGATTGATCTGTTTTGATATTGAAATTAGAAAAAGAGGCTATAACACGTTTTCTTTCTTCCCATTGAAGAATAAAATTTAAATGCTTATTGGTTTCAAAAATATAATGATGTTCTTTACCAATGACAATTAATTTATTGCCTTCTTTAGTGATTAAAAAGCTACTGACTTCTTCTACAAAAGCGTGGTTTTTATACATGGACTCATTGTATAACATGGGGGTAAAACAAGCTCCTCCCAAGATTAAAAAGGATAGAGCCACTAATAAAATTAAAGATCTTTTCATTTTCATTTCTCCTCTTTGTTTAGGTTTTTCGGTGAATGTTTATGATTTTACCCCCAAATAATTGAATTAATATTTTTTCATTTACTTTTGGGATAGAAATCAAAAACTTTACCTGTTCTGAAAAATCCTGCTTGATAATTTTCCCTGCTAGTTGTTTCAGTTGATACTTCAAAAGCTGTATGTGTTTGTAGTCTAAACATAATTCAACCTGAACATAATTTACATAAGGCATAATATCAGCCGCTGCAATAACCTTTGAAGCCGTATTACCATAAGCGCGTGTTAATCCTCCTGCCCCCAGTTTGATCCCCCCAAAATAACGAACCACTATAACCAAAACATTAATTAATTTTTTTCCTTCTAACTGTTTAAAAATAGGTTTTCCCGCTGTTCCTTTGGGTTCTCCTGCATCATGAAAACGACAGATTAATCCTTTGGCTGATTTTATTCGATAAGCAAAAGTAATATGACTTGCATTAGGGTAAGTTTCAGAGCATTCTTTTAAGGTATGTAAACTACATTCTTCTGTTTCACAAGGAATAATAATTCCTATAAACCGAGATTTCTTAACAACCTCTTCTATCGTTTGTGACAATTTAACCCGGTACATATAATTTTTCTTTCGTCCTATTTATTATATTTCATCGCAACCGCTTTAATATGAGGACAACGCTGCAAATGTAAAATTAATTCATCAGTTGCTTGTACTCGCCAATTTTCACCTAATTGCACTTTTGTTGCTGCCTCTTTTGAAAAATAATGGATTACCAGTGGACAATCTCCCCCTTTAAACGGCGTAATAATTTCTCGTAAAAGGCTAATAAATTCTACCGTCTCTATGCTTGCATCTCGATTATCCCATTCAAAAGTTAAACATCGCGCAAAGATAGCTCGTGCTTGTTCAATACTATACATTTTTTCAGCAGTTAATCGTAACATACCACTAAAATCATCCATAGCGACTCCCCCCTCTACAACCAATAAAGCATCTTTAACAAATACATCTCGATATTGCTCATAAGTATTACTAAAGGCGGCCACTTCTAATCGCCCCGTTCTATCATCTAAAACAGCAAAACCCATTGTTGTGCCTTTCTTGGTTTGACGGGTTCTAATTTCTAAGACCAATCCTGCTACTCGCGCTTCTACTTTTCCTCTGGAACGTTCTACATCGCCTAATAATTTATTGATAGTCCCATGAGTAAATTGTTTTAATTCCTGTTGATATTGATTAATCGGATGCCCAGTTAAATATAAACCTAATGATTGTTTTTCACCTTCTAAGCGATCACGTT
>DAOUSN010000048.1 GCA_030627205.1 Methylococcaceae bacterium | reverse complement strand
GCTTGTGTTATGCTTGTAGGTAAAGAGTGATCGTTACTATTCATCATCATTTTTAACTTTACCCTGACCCCAGTTATTCCTGACCCCAGTTATTTCAGTTATAGTTATTATTTAGTATTGGCATAATAATTTTCAATATTCACGTCTATTTTTTCCATTTAATGAAAGAAACTCAACTGTTTGTGAAGCAATCTCTAACTCTTCGTCCGTTTTAATAACTAAAACCGCCGTTTTATAATGATTATGATGAATAGATCGATTTTCACTACTGATAGTTTGATTCTTTTTAGGATGAATGGATATGTTTAAATGTTCTAAATGATAGCAACATTTATCTCTTAATTTAGCATCATTTTCACCGATTCCACCCGTAAAAATAAGTGCATCTACCTGTCCTAGAATCGCATAATAAGCCCCAATATATTTTTTGATTCGATAGCAATACATTTCAAATGCGAGTTTAGCTTTTTTATCACCTTTTTTTATGAGTTGATGAATATCACGCATATCATTACTGCCTGCAATGGCTTTTAATCCACTTTCATGATTTAAAATTCGGTTAATATCATTAATAGATAAGTGGGTTTTTTCTGTTAAATACGGATAAATTGAACTGTCTAGATCACCTCCACGTGTTCCCATCATCAAGCCTTCTTGAGGTGTGAACCCCATTGAGGTATCAATACTTACACCCTGTTGAATAGCACAGGCACTCGCCCCATTGCCTAAATGCAAACTGATAAGATTTAACTTTTTTAACGGCTTATTTAACCTTTTGGCCGCTTGTTTAGCCACATAAAAGTGAGATATTCCATGAAAGCCATAGCGACGAATATTATGCTGTTTATACCAATTATCAGGAATCGGATAACGCGCAATATAAGGGGGCAAACTATAATGAAAGGCTGTATCAAAAACCGCAACTTGTTTCAGGGTAGGCGCAAGTTTTATCGCCATTTCTATCCCTAAAATATTAGCTGGATTATGTAAAGGGGCAAGTGGAATCAGTTTTCTTAATTGTTCCAGCGTTTTAGGGTTAATAATGGTCGGCTGTTGAAAGTATTCTCCCCCGTGTACCACCCGATGTGCCATTGCATCTAGTTGGCTTAGTGATAGTTTTATTTTTTTCAGCATTTCAATAATAATCTTGAATGCCTGTGTTGGGTTTTCTAGTTTAAGCTTTTGTTTTTCTAAGGGTTTATTTTTAACTTGATAGTAATGATACGACTGCTTCTCACCTATTTTTTCAACAGAGCCTTTAAGTAAGCATTTTTTAGAAGGGAATTTAAACAGGGCGTATTTAATGGATGAACTACCTGCATTAATAACGAGGATTTTCATAAGTTAGTCTTTAATCTGAAAAAAAACAAACCTACAAGGGTTTAAAATCCTGTAGGTTTGTGAGTTTATAATTTAATCGTCACTATTCCATTTCCAATCAAGAATTTCTGGCATATCTTCACCATATTGACGCACATAACGCTGGTGATTAATTAATTTATCACGCATTTGTTGTTTTACATAAGCCGCACGTTGACGTAATTTAGGCACACGATCAACCACATCACAGACAAGATGAAAACGGTCTAAATCATTCATGACGACCATATCAAATGGCGTTGAAGTTGTTCCTTCTTCCTTATAACCTCTAACGTGTAGATTACCATGATTATTACGACGATAGGTTAAACGATGAATCAACCACGGATAGCCATGATAAGCAAAAATAACGGGCTTATCTAAGGTAAATAAATCATCAAAATCTTTATTATTTAAGCCGTGAGGATGTTCTTCTGCAGGCGTTAAGGTCATTAAATCAACCACATTGACCATCCGAATTTTTAAATCAGGTAATAATTCGCGTAATAATTTAATTGCCGCTAAGGTTTCCAAGGTAGGAACATCGCCCGCACTTGCCATTACCACATCAGGGTCACCATCTTCTTGGTCATTGCTTGCCCAATCCCAGATACCAATTCCACTAGTGCAATGTTTAATTGCAGAGTCCATATCTAGCCATTGCTCGGCAGGTTGTTTACCAGCAACGATCACATTGATATAGTTACGACTGCGTAAACAATGATCGGTTACAGATAATAAAGTATTCGCATCTGGTGGAAGATAAACCCGAATGATTTCAGATTTTTTATTAACCACATGGTCGATAAAACCTGGATCTTGATGAGAGAAACCATTGTGATCTTGTCGCCAAACATGAGAGCTTAATAAATAATTCAAGGAGGCAACAGGTCGACGCCATTCAATATCTTGACTGGTGGTTTTTAACCATTTTGCATGTTGATTAAACATCGAATCAATGATATGAATAAAAGCTTCATAACAGTTAAAAAAACCGTGTCGCCCAGTTAATAAATAGCCTTCTAACCAGCCTTGACAAGTATGTTCAGATAGAATTTCCATCACTCGACCATCCGTACCTAAATGATCGTCTTCTGGAATTGTCCGATCCATCCAGCGTCTTGAGGTTTGTTCAAACGCCGCTCCCCAACGATTAGAAGCAGTTTCATCTGGACCAAACAACCGAAAATTCTTTTTATCGTCATTAAGTTTTAACACATCACGTAAAAAAGTTCCTTGGACGCGTGTTGCTTCAGCAATTGTTGCGCCAGGTGCAGGAACATCAACCGCATAGTCTGCAAAATTAGGCATTTTTAATTTGCGTAATAATATCCCACCATTTGTATGGGGGTTATCACTCATTCGACGGTTTCCTTTCGGAGCAAGTTCTGCAAGTTCGGCTAATAACTTGCCTTCGTCATCAAATAATTCTTCAGGGCGATAACTTTTAAGCCACTCTTCTAATAATTTTAAATGCGCTGGATTTTCACGCACCGCAGAAAAAGGCACTTGATGTGAACGCCAAAAATCTTCAGTTTTTAAGCCGTTAACCGTTTTAGGCCCAGTCCAACCTTTAGGAGAACGTAAAATAATCATCGGCCATTGAGGTCGTGTAGCTACCCCTGACTCACGGGCTTGTTGTTGAAAGGCTTTAATTTCGGTAATCGCTTTTTCTAAAGTGGTTGCCATTTTTTGGTGCATTATCTCTGGATCAGAACCTTCAACAAAATAAGGTTTATAACCATAACCAATAAATAAAGCCTCTAATTCTTCGTGAGGAATTCGTGCCAATAAAGCTGGATTGGCAATTTTATAACCGTTTAAATGTAGAATCGGTAATACTGCACCGTCTGAAATTGGGTTAATAAATTTATTAGAATGCCAAGAAGTGGCAAGTGGGCCTGTTTCTGCTTCGCCATCACCAACGACACAACAAGTAATTAACTCTGGGTTATCAAATACTGCTCCATAAGCATGAGAAAGCGCGTAACCTAATTCGCCGCCTTCATGAATAGATCCAGGGGTTTCAGGGGCCACATGACTAGGAATCCCCCCCGGAAAACTAAATTGTTTAAATAAACGTCGCATTCCTTCAGTATCTTCAGAAACATCGGGATAATATTCGCTATACGTTCCTTCCAGCCAAGTATTTGCAACAATACCAGGTCCGCCATGTCCAGGCCCTGCAATATAAATTGCATCTAAATCATATTTTTTAATGACACGATTCATGTGAGCATAAATAAAATTCAAACCCGGTGTCGTTCCCCAATGCCCTAATAACCGTGGTTTTACATGCTCAAGCGTTAAGGGCTCGCGTAGGAGTGGATTATTTAATAAATAAATTTGCCCTACGGATAAATAGTTAGCCGCCCGCCAATAGGCATTTATTTTAGTGACATCATTGTCTGTTAAAATGGGTTCATCAATATTCTGCATTTAAAATTCCTGTTGCTTTAATTATTTGGGTATTATATAGAAAAATATACTATCATTATGTTTAATAATTCAACATAGGTAAACCACAGATGTTCTGAAATAAAAGAAGTAATCAAGGTGGCATTAGCTTTAATTTCAAGATTAAGTTTATATATAACGAAAAACTTACCCGTTAGGGTACTAAAGAAGTATAACATTTATTTTTAAAATAAATTTAAGAATAATTTAGGAAATACTAAACACTAATTAATTTATTAAAAGTTTTGGGCTAAAGTAGCCATAATGTAGGGGGTAACATCAAAGAGGATTATAAAATCAAAGGAGTCTTTCTTGTCTATGGACAAATTATCAAATAAACGTCATTCTGAACAGTTTTTACAACAGTATTTACAAGATATTACCGCTTTAATAGCAAAGCAACAACTGGAAAAATTATTACTGCAACGAAATAATGCCCCTCAACATCAGTTAACATTAGATTTATTAGAAAAACAACATAAAGTACGTTTAGAATTTAAGTTATCTACTTTACATTTAGCAGATATTGCAGATTTGTTAGAAACCTTACCACTAAAACAGCGAAGTCTTGTCTGGGCAGTTATTAAAGAGAAAGATAACGGACAAGTCTTGTTAGAAGTTTCAGATGTGGTTAGACAAACGTTGATTGCTGATATGAAAGCAGAGGAATTAACAGAAGTTGCAGTGCAATTAGCTGCAGATGAAATTGCCGAGCTTGCGCCTGATTTACCTAAAACGACAATGCAGAATATATTGCAGTCACTTAATGATAAAAAGCGCAAACACCTAAACTCAGCTTTAAGCTATCCAAAAGAACAGGTTGGCGCGCAAATGGATTTTGCTATGATTACGGTGCGTGATGATTTAACCTTAAAATCAGTTATCGCCTATATTCGACAATTAGGTAAATTACCCTCTCATACTGACAAGCTTTTTGTTGTTAATCAAATAAATGTAGTTGAAGGTATTTTGCCGTTACAACGCCTATTAACGCATCCTGAAAATCAATTAGTCTCTAAAGCTATGAGTCGTGATTTTGCACGTTTTCATGCTAACGATCATGTGGAAACTGCCGCGCGCTCTTTTGAGCGTTATGATTTAATTTCTGCCCCTGTAGTTGATGAAAATAACGTCTTGCAAGGGCGTTTATCAGTCGATACTGTTTTGGAAGTGATTCGAGCAGAAGCCGATGAAGATTTATTACAACAAGCAGGTGTTGAAGAAGAGGAAGATTTATTTGCTAGTGTTTGGGTTAGTGCCAAAAATCGTTGGCAGTGGCTATTGATTAATATCATCACCGCATTTATTGCCACACGCGTGATAGGTTTATTTGAAGACGTAATCTTACAGGTAGTGGCACTAGCTTCATTAATGCCAGTTATTGCTGCAACAGGAGGCAATATAGGTAATCAAACCAGTATGCTCATTATTCGCTCCTTAGCTTTAGGGCAAATTACTAGCGCAAATATATGGCAATTAATTAAAAAGGAAATAGTCCTAGCAGCAATCAATGGAGTTTTTATTGGCGTAGTTGTTGCTCTTGCCGTATTTACTTTATATCAAGATATTACTTTAACTCTAGTAATGATGGTAGCAATGTTTTGTAACTTGTTAGTCGCGGTAACTGTGGGTTTAAGTATTCCATTATTACGCTATAAATATGGTAAAGACCCGGCCATAGGAACAAGCGTAATGTTGACTTTTATTGTTGATTCAATGGGATTTTTAATATTTTTAGGACTAGCTAAAATATTCTTAATCTAAAGTGAAAACTAGTATTAGCTAATTTCTTTACGATAATAAAATAGTTAATTTTATTGACCACGTAAAAAGAATTTATCTAAATCCGCATGGCTTAAATTAACCCAAGTTGGTCGCCCATGATTACACTGTCCTATCCGTTCAGTTTGCTCCATTTCTCGCAATAGCGCATTCATTTCTTCAATAGTCAAATGACGTTTTGCTCTAACAGAACTATGACATGCCATAGTAGCTAAAACTTCATTAGTTTGTTTTTCTATTAAATTACTACTTCCCTGATCTAAAATATCAGCCAATACATCACGAATTAAAATTTCAGCATCAGCTTTAGCTAATAAAATAGGAACTGAGCGTATTAATAAGGTTTCAAGATTAATTCGGTTAACTTCAAAACCTAAAGAATTAAAAATAAGAGATTGTTGTTCTGATAAATCTGCTTCGCTTGTGCTTACTGAAATCTTAATAGGTAATAATAACGGTTGATTAGCAATACTCCCTTGATAATATTGTTTTTTCAATCTCTCATAGGTAATACGTTCATGAGCTGCATGAGCATCAACTAAAATAATTCCTTCTCTCGTTTCAGATAAAATATAAATATTATGCAAATGCGCTATGGCATAACCTAGTGGCGGAAAACTAGCTGTTTTATCAGCTACATAATCATTATTATCTTTTTGTGGCTGAATTAGATAGTTTTGAATTTCTGCTTTAATATGTAAAGGAGATGATGATTGTGTTGTTGAAAAAGATGGTTGAAAATGCGCCGATGACTCTTGAGTTTGAGCAACATTCGCGCTAAAATTATTAGCATCAACGTGAGAGTCAATTTCATTTAACGTAGGTAATGATGGACGTTGTTCAGCAATACTACGATATAAAGCACTAAATAAAAAATCATGGACTAAACGTCCTTCTCTAAATCTCACTTCCAGTTTAGCAGGATGAGCATTAACATCAACTAAAGCCGCATCTAAGCTTAAATAGAGAACAAAAACAGGGTGGCGACCATGAAACATTACATCTTGATAGGCTTTTTTAACCGCATGAGAGACTAGCCTATCTTTAATTAAACGTTGGTTAACATAAAAAAATTGTCTATCCTGCTGACTACGGGAAAACGTAGGTAAACCAACCCAACCTGATAATTGCAAACCTGATGCCGAAAAATTTATTTTTAAGGAGTTTTTAATAAATTCTGCACCACAAATACTTGCTATTCGTTGTTGCTGTAATGATTCGGTATCAGCTATTTTTAAATTTATTATTTCACGTTGATTATGGGTTAATTTAAAACCAATATTAAAATGACTTAAAGCCATTTTTTTAATTAAATTGTCTATATGTGAAAATTCAGTTTTTTCAGTTTTTAAAAATTTACGCCGAGCAGGAGTATTATAAAACAAGTCGCTTACTTCAACTGTTGTCCCTTGTGAGTGAGCGGCGGGTTGAATATCAAAAACAGCTTCTGCACCATCTGTTGTAATACACCATGCACGTATATTATTAGCGGTTTTAGAGGTTAAAGAAAGCCTTGCTACCGAGCTAATACTCGATAAAGCCTCGCCTCTAAAACCCATACTTTGAACGTGTTCTAAATCATTTAATGAGCTGATTTTACTGGTCGCATAACGCGATAACGCTAAGGTTAAATCATCATACTCAACTCCACAGCCATTATCATGAATTTTAATTAATCGTGTTCCACCTTGTTCAATATCAATAGTAATTTGATTAGACCCTGCATCAAAACAATTTTCAACCAATTCTTTAACAATAGATGCAGGCCGTTCAACGACTTCACCTGCGGCAATTTGATTAATGAGTTGTGGGGGTAAAGAATGAATCCGCATTAGTAATAATGAAAATGAAAATGAAAATGAAAATGAAAATGAAAGAACTCAATTTTAACGTAAACTTTAAAAAGATAGCTATCTTATTAAATAAACTTGTGTTGAGATTAACTTAGTTAATCATTATTCAATTATGGCGCATAATCCGTGAATATAAGGCTGGACTAAGGACTTCCAACATTGTTATCACTTCATTCATAGTCAAGTTCTGTGGTGTAGGTTTTAAAAAAACAGCGAGGTAGAGCAAGCAGTGATGGCTAAATTAGGTCGAGGGCAAGTTAAACAAGAAAATTTAACTTGTGCTTTATCCTATGATTATGTGAAGATTAACGCAGAATATAGAATTTAACAGGATAAATTATGAAACGGGTTGCTTCATTACAATATGGCGTAATATTTAAAAAAGCCTTTGTACAAGTTGATATATTTAAGGCTTTCGTTAAAGCTGTTTTAGATATTGATTTGGAAATAGATAAAGTTGAAACTGAAAAGTCTTTTAGACCTGCTGTAGGTTATGTTGACTCACGCTTTGATCTATTTGCTCAAGATAAAAAAAATCGTATCATCGTTGATATTCAACATTGGCAATCAGATAGCCATTATGATCGTTTTTTGCATTATCATTGTGCCGCTATGCTAGAACAAATCCCTCGAGGTCATAATACTTATCGTCCAGAATTAAAAGTATTTA
Source organism: Methylococcaceae bacterium (assembly GCA_030627205.1). Classification (GTDB taxonomy): domain Bacteria; phylum Pseudomonadota; class Gammaproteobacteria; order Methylococcales; family Methylomonadaceae; genus WTBX01. The sequence goes on along the minus strand of DAOUSN010000048.1, from coordinate 7,472 downwards.
CCATTGTTGTATTAACCACTGCCGATAAACATAATAAAGACGTATTAACAATTGATTTTGATCCTAAAGATTTAAAAGGTAAGGGGGTTAATGAAATTCCGCATAAAGTTATTTATTTATGTCCTAAATGTGTTAATGAAGATACGCCAGCAGAGTACAAGGAATGGATGGAAGCAATTAATGATAGTTTAGATGAGCAGGTTGATGAGACTCATTATCATAACACGATGATCCAGAAGATATTTAATACCATTGAAGAAGATGGATTAACCCCTACAGATCGTTATTATATGATTGAGGAAAATGAAACACGTCAGTTTGAAAAAAAATTTAAAAAAGAAGGTTTGAAAGAAGGTTTGAAAGAAGGACATTTAAAAGAAAAACAAAATATTGCTAAAAATTTACTTGCAGCGAATATAGCAATTGAGATTATTGCACAAACCACAGGTTTTACCTGTTCTGAAATTGAAGAATTAGATAACTGATGTGATGCAATACAATAGAGAATTGACATTTCGTCAGTTCTTAAATCAAGGACAATCAAAAATCAACATAAAAACTAAAGCTAACAACCCTAACTCTTAATCTACAACTCATTTTAACGTAAACTTTAAAAAGATAGCTATCTTATTAAATAAACTTGTGTTGAGATTAACTTAGTTAATCATTTTCAGGTTATAATCATGCCTTTTTAAATGTGTTTAATCATTACTTTTGTTTAATACCTCTATTGTTAGAATTAAATGATTAACCCCCATAAAAACATGACACGAAAACTTTATATCCAAACGAATGGCTGTCAGATGAATGAGTATGATTCTGATAAGATGAGGGACGTACTGCAAGCATCACATGGGATGGAAGTCACCTTAACTCCTGAAAATGCAGATGTTTTATTGTTAAATACTTGCTCAATACGTGAAAAAGCCCAAGAAAAAGTTTTTTCTGCCCTTGGTCGTTGGCGAAAACTTAAATTAAAAAACCCTGATTTAATTATAGGTGTTGGAGGTTGTGTTGCTAGTCAAGAAGGAGTTGCTATTCAAAAACGCGCCCCTTATGTTGACATTGTTTTTGGTCCTCAAACCTTACACCGTTTGCCTTATTTATTAGATAAAGCACAAAAAAACAAACAAAAAGTTATTGATATATCATTTCCTGAAATCGAAAAGTTTGATGCCTTACCCGAACCCCGTGCAGAAGGGGTTAAAGCCTTTGTTTCTATCATGGAAGGCTGTAGTAAATATTGTACTTATTGTGTAGTTCCTTATACACGTGGCGAGGAAGTCAGTCGTCCATTAACCGATATTTTAAAAGAAATAACCTCCCTTGCCAAACAAGGAGTTAGAGAAGTAAACCTATTAGGACAAAATGTTAATGGCTATCGTGGTCAAATGGATGATGGTGATACCGCTGATTTCGCCTTATTACTCCATTATGTTGCCACAATTAACGCAATAAAACGTATTCGGTTTACTACCTCACATCCTCTTGAATTCAGTGATGATCTTATTGAAGCTTTTGCCGAAATTCCTCAATTAGTTAATCATTTGCATTTACCAGTGCAAAGTGGTAGCAATACGGTTTTAATGCGAATGAAACGTGATTATAGTCGTGAAGACTATATTGCTAAATTAACGAAACTTAAAGCTGTTCGCCCTAATATTAGTTTATCATCTGATTTTATTATTGGATTTCCAGGAGAAACAGACGAAGAATTTGAAGACACTATGAGCCTTATTGAAGAAGTTGGCTTTGATTTTTCCTACAGTTTTATTTACAGCGCGAGACCTGGAACCCCTGCGGCAGAATTTGTTGATAATATATCAATAGAGACTAAAAAACAACGCTTAAATCGTTTACAAAAACGTCTTAATGAAATGACTCAGGTAATTTCACAATCAATGATTAATAGTACTCAAACAGTATTAGTAGAAGGTGAATCAAAGAAAAATACGTTGCAAATGACTGGACGTACTGAAAATAATCGGGTGGTGAATTTTATTGGACATCCTCGTCTAAAAGGACAATTTATTGATGTATTAATCACCGAATCTCTTCCTAATTCATTACGAGGACGTTTAGTTGAATCCTAAATAGATAAAATCAAACAGGTGTAAACTAAAGACTGTGGGAAATATTAAATTATCACACGCATTTCAATTAGAACCTGATAATAATAGGTTAGCTAATTTTTGTGGAGAATGTGACCAACACCTTCGACAAATTGAACAACGATTAAATGTTGAAATTTCTAATCGTGGTAATCACTTTGAAATTACAGGTTACGAAATTGCTGTAAAAGCGGCAACAGCAGTCATTAAACAATTATTTATAGCAACGGAACATGAACAGGTTACTCCCAAAAAAATTCATCTAGCGATGCAAGACTCAACCATTGACCAGCTATTAACTCCTGATTTAGAGACCACAGAAACCTTGCAAGTTATGATTAAAACTAAACAGGGAATAATCAAAGGTCGGGGGGCAAATCAGCAAGATTATTTAAAGAAAATCCAATCACATGATATTAATTTTGGTATTGGTCCTGCGGGAACTGGTAAAACTTATCTTGCAGTTGCCTGTGCTGTTGATGCCCTGCAATCAGAAAAAATTAGACGTATTATTTTAGTTCGTCCTGCGGTAGAAGCTGGCGAGAAATTAGGGTTTTTACCTGGTGATTTAGCCCAAAAAGTTGACCCTTACTTACGTCCATTATATGATGCTTTATATGAAATGCTAGGCTTTGAGCGAGTGGAAAAATTAATCGAACGGAAAGTTATTGAAGTTGCTCCTTTAGCATTTATGCGTGGACGCACATTAAATGATTCGTTTATTATTCTAGATGAAGCACAAAATACCACCACCGAACAAATTAAGATGTTTTTAACTCGTATAGGTTTTGGTTCAACGGCTGTAGTCACAGGTGATATTACCCAAATAGATTTACCTCATGAAAAAATGTCAGGCTTAAAACATGTGTTAAATGTCCTTAATGAAGTTGAAGGGGTTAGCTTTACAACCTTTAATGTCCGTGATGTAGTAAGACACCCTTTGGTACAACGTATCGTTGCCGCGTATGAGTTATATGAGCAACAGCATCCTAAACTTTGATGAATCAACTAGACATTCAAGTCGCCTCAAATTCAAGTTCCTTGCCAAATAAAATGCACTTTCAAACGTGGGTCGATAGCGTATTAACAGATGATAGTGAAATAGTTATACGTTTAGTTGATAATGCTGAAAGTGCGGAACTTAATCAAAAATATCGCCATAAAAAAGGCGCAACAAATATTTTGAGCTTTCCCTTTGAAGTCCCTGAGATGATTGATTCTACCTTATTAGGAGATTTGGTTATTTGCGCGCCGATGATAGAACAACAAGCTAAACAACAACAAAAACATTTGCTTCATCATTGGGCGCATATTGTTATTCATGGTATTTTACATTTATGTGGTTATAATCATGAAGATGACGCAGAAGCCCAAATAATGGAAGCTAAAGAAATTAATCTATTAAAAAAACTTTTTATTCGTAATCCGTATCAGGAACAAATACCTCATGAATGATGATAAACCTCCAAGGAATCATAGCTCACAAAAAAGTTGGATTAGTAAAATAGGACAGTTGTTAGGGGGGGATATTCAAGATCAAGATGAATTATTAGAAATATTAAAAGATGCACGAGAAAAACACCTTTTAGATTCCGAAAGTTTATCAATGATGGAAGGGGTTTTAGATGTCGCTGAAATGCGAGTGCGAGATATTATGATCCCACGTATACAGATGGTGGTCGTTCCTAAAGATGTAGAGTTAGAAATAATTTATCCATTAGTAACTGAGTCTTCACATTCTCGATTTCCAGTTATTGAAGATGATCGGAGTGAAGTCATTGGTGTATTGATGGCAAAAGATTTGCTCGCACATATTCTGGATAATAAACACCTGAGCGTTAAAGATATTATGCGTCCTGCTTATGTTGTCCCTGAAAGTAAACGTCTTAATATCTTGCTGAAAGAATTTCGTACTGAGCGTAATCACATGGCTATCGTTGTTGATGAATACGGTACTGCCGCAGGGTTAGTAACCATTGAAGACGTGTTAGAACAAATTGTCGGTGAAATTGAAGATGAACATGATGTTGAAGATGAAGATAATTTTATTTTACAACGCAATAAAAGAGAATATGTTTTAAAAGGCTTAACGCCAATTCATTTCTTTAATGATTATTTTTCCGCAAATTTACAAGATGATGAATTTGATACTATTGGTGGATTCATTGTCCATAAACTTGAATGTTTTCCTAAAAAAGGTGAAAAACTAGAGGTAGATAATTTTCGTTTTGAGGTTTTACGTGCAGATAGTCGACGGTTACATTTAGTAAAACTAAAAGTAAAAAAAACAACTAAATAAATATTTAATCTAGTGACAAACCTTAACTCTAAAAATACATAAAAAATTACCAAAATAAATAAGTAAGTTTACAACTGTTAGTTTTCTAGAATATCATAGCTTTTTTAATCTAAAAGGAATAAAAATGAAACTATTAATTACCCCCTTAATTGTAAGTGCCATAGTGATGTCTTCATCTAACTTAGTTTATGCAGAGTCTTATTCTGCTGATAAACTTAACAAGTTAATCATCTTAGAAGATGATAATTGTAATGATCAAATTGATATTATCGAGTTTACAGATACTAAAAGTGCCTATGACCAAAATCAAGATGGTTACATCACTACCAATGAAGTTGCAATAAAAATGGAAGAAGACTTAGAAAAAACGGTTAATGAATTAAGAAAACATGGGGTTTCTGAAACTAATATTAATAAAACTGTAACCAGCGAACTTAATAGTATTGATAAAGAATCTGCGGCACTTATTAAAAAAATGGATAGTGATAATGATGGTTTAGTTGAACCTGAAGAACTTGAAGTCTTTAAAGAAAAGCAGTTTGAGCAGCTTGATAGCAACAAAGATGGTGTTATTTCCTCAAGTGATTTAAAAAGTAAAAAATCAAGTCCTAAAGGTGGTTTTGGCTTTCTTTATAAACAATAATCATCCAATATAATTCTATTTATATTATTTTTGCAATAAATATGGAAATGCGATTACAGTCGTATTTCCGATTGCTATTTTTTGAACTGTACCCCATATAAACGCGCATAAGCACCCTTATTAGCAAGTAAGTTTTGATGTGTTCCTCGTTCCACAATTCGTCCCTTATCAATCACTAAAATTAAGTCAGCATGTTCTATCGTTGATAAACGATGGGCAATAACAATTGAGGTTCGTCCTTGCATTACTGCTGTTAATGCCTGTTGAATATGCCGTTCAGACTCAGCATCTAAAGCTGAGGTCGCCTCATCTAAAATTAAGATAGGCGCGTCTTTTAATAAAGCACGTGCTATTGCTAATCGCTGTTTTTGTCCACCTGATAATTTAACCCCGTTTTCACCAATTTCAGTAGCTAACCCATGTTCCATTTTATCAACGAACTCTGACGCATACGCATGCTTTACAGCTTGTTTTATAGAAGATTCAGTAGCTCCAGCCAATGCTCCATAAGCAATATTATTAGTCACACTATCATTAAATAAAGTCACCTGCTGAGTTACCAAGGCAATTTGTTGTCTTAAATTATTCAGTTGATACTTATTAATATCAACCCCATCTAATAAAATTTTCCCTTGTTGATGAGGGTAAAACCGTAATATTAAATTGGTCACGGTACTTTTACCACCACCTGACGCACCTACTAGTGCAACAGTTTGCCCTTGCTCTACTTTAAAACTAATATTGGTTAACGCCATTTCTTTGCTATTGGGATAATAAAAACTTACATTCTGAAACTCCAATACGCCATTTGCCCTTTCAACTTGATAATTTCCTTTATCAATTTCTTCATCTTCATCTAGTACAGCAAATAAACTTTCTGCCGCCGCAATCCCTTTTTGAATATTGCTATTAGCTTCACTTAATTGGCGTACAGGTTTTGGTAAAAAAAAGGCAGCCGTTAAATAACTTACAAACTCACCTGCACTAGCATCTTTCATAATATAAAGTGCCAAATACATTAATGCCGATAATGCAAGTCCGATTAATAATTGTAATAAAGGGTTATGAATAGCCATTGTAGTGGCTAATTTTAAACTTTGTCGTCTATTAAAATCACTGCCTATTGAAAAACGTTGCTTTTCATAATCCTTACCACAATAACTACGAACAACGCGATGTCCATTCACCATCTCCGAAGTGATATGTGAAATATTACCAACAGAATCTTGAATTAATTTACTCAAACGTCGTAAACGCTTACTAACATAAGCGACCATGATGATAATAATCGGTGAAATTCCAATAAAAACTAATGATAATTGCCACTGACTATAGAATAAATAGATTAATAATCCAATAACGGTTAAACCCTCACGTACAAAAGTACGCACAGCATCTGTTGTTGCTTGGGTAACTTCATTAACATTATGGGTAATTAATGACATTAAATAACCACTATTTTTAGCATCAAAATAAGCAGTCGGTAATTGAGTGTATTTATTAAAAATATGACAACGCAGGGTATGAATAACATTGGTTGAGACTTTGGCTAAAAAATAAGTTCCCAAATACGTACCAATACCTCTAATAACAATAATTAATAATAAGAAAGCTGGCAGCATCATCATTGCTTCTTTATTTTTAGATTGCAAGGTATCAACAATATATTGAATCAATGCCGCAAAAAGAGGCTGAGTAGCAGCGTAGGTTAAATAGCCAAAGACACTAATGGCAAATGCTTTCCAGAAAGGTAATACATAACTAAATAAACGTTTATAACTTTTAATTGAACTATTTTTAGGATTTTTCTTTGCCATAATTTATCCATTATTATAAAATTAAATTATTTTTAAAAAGCCACTAACAACACCTCCAACAAACAGATAGCTCCTAGAAATAGTTAGATTAATGGATTTTTATGTCATAGAGCCTACAAAAAGCCTGACTATGAATGGAATAATAACAATGCTTGAAGCCCTTAGTCCAGCCTTATATTCACTGTTTATGCGGCTATTATTACCTTAATTATAAGAATTTAAACCTCCGTGAATAAATTCGTAGCCCATTTTATCGCGATCCGTCACTTACCCGTTGCATCCATTTTTAATTCACAAAAAGATAACGCCTCTTTTTTTAATTAACTTACATTCTAAAAGGTGTGTTTCAGCAAACAAAATGGTTGGTTCAGTCGCAGTAACTGCCGTTACCTTAGTTGGTTTAAGTTTTATCGAATCAGAAATACCCTAAAGTTTAATCGTTAATTGGTATAAATTCCCTTTTAAATCATAGGCCGTAATTTGATCATTTTTAACTGTTCCATAAATATAAATCACCTCTATGATCTTTTTAATTTTTTTAGGCGGTCTGTAATAATTTTCTCCATCGACAACCACTTTCCCTTGTAACGTATTTTTGGAGG